>CAUPOD010000001.1:0-26039 GCA_963512745.1 uncultured Burkholderia sp.
GGTCGTACGACACGCCGCCGCCGATCGCCGAGGCCGCGCTATCGCCCAGGTTGGTGACGTTCGCGCCGAGCGACTTGAGCTGGCTCACGTTGACCGCGTCGGTATCGCCCGAGCCCGCCGCTAGATTCGTGATCCGCCGTTCCTTGCCACCGCTGCCGACGCTCACCTCGCCCACCGGCGACGTACCCGCGAGCGTCCCCGACCCCGGGTTATAGGCCGCATTGCCCAGCGTGCTGCCGTCCGCGGCCGAATTCGCGCCGAGCGCCACGCTGCCCGCATGCGACGCGCTCGCATTCGAGCCGAGCGCGATCGCGTTCTGCGCCTTCGCGTCCGCGGTGTCGCCGAATGCCAGCGCGCCAGCCTTCTCCGCCTTCGACGCGTTGCCGAGTGCGACCGCGCCCTGGCCGATCGCCTGGTTGGAATTGCCGATCGCGACCGCGCCGTTCGCCGCCGAGTTTCCGCCGGTGTCGCCCGCCGCGGTGTCGTTCGCGCCGAGCGCGACCGCACCGTCGCCGTTCGCGGTGTTCGGATCGCCGAGCGCGACTGCGCCGTTGCCGACCGCCTTCTGACCTCGACCGATCGCCACCGCGCCGCCGGTCGAGCTGCCCGCGTTCGCCGACGTCGCGCCAGAACCGATCGCGACGTTCTGCCCAGTCGCGCCGGTCTTCACGCCGTTGCCCATCGCGATGTTGTTGCCGCCCGAATTCGCATCGGTCACCGCGTTGAGACCGACCGCGATATCGCTCGCCTGGTTCGCCACCGCGCCGTGTCCCAAGGCAACCGCATCGGCGCCCTTGGCCGCCGCGGACACGCCTTGCGCGATGCTGTTGCCGCCGCTGGCGGCCGCTTTCTGGCCGATGCCGATATCGCCGGCCCCGGTCGCCGACGCCGTATCGCCGACGCTGACCGCGGATTGTCCGGTCGCCGTCGCGCCCGTGCCGAAGGCCGCCGCGTTGTTCGCGTTGGCGAACGCTGCCCGGCCGACCGCTACGGCCTGATCGTTCAGTGCTTCGGCGCCGGCGCCGACCGCGACCGACTGGGCGCCGTTCGCACTGGCTACATTGCCGGTCGCGATCGCCGAGTCGCCTTTCGCCTGCGCGCCGCCCCCCAGCGCGACGCCGACGCGACCGCTGGCGACGGCCGCCGCGCCGGCCGCCAGCGACGAACTGCCGTTCGCCTGGGCATTTCCGCCCAGCGCCGTACCGGAGGTGTCCGCCCCCGCAGCCATCCCCAGCGCCAGCGAACCCGACGGCACGCTGGCGGTCCGCTGGGTGCTGCCGGAACGCCAATTGTCCGTCAGCGTGCCCGACCCGGCCGTGGTGCCGGTCGAGGCCGTATTGCCGATCGCGATATCGTTCTGCGAGCGGGCGTTCGCCTGGTTGCCCATCGATACCGACGACGTGCCGGCGGCGTTCGCGTAGTTGCCGACGACCGTCGCGTAATCAGCCGACGCGTGCGCGAAATTGCCAACGGCGGTGCTGAACTGATTGGCCGCGTTCGAAGAATTGCCGACCGCGAGTGCATTGCGGCCGCCCGCGCTCGCGAAGTTGCCGAGCGCGCCGCCCCAATCGGCGTTCGCCTTCGAGCTATTGCCATACGCATACGCATCCTGGCCGACCGCGCTCGCGCCCCGTCCAATCGCCACCGTCGACTGGTTGCTGGCGCCGCCGTCCGCCGCCGCATTCGGACCGATCGCTATGTCGCCGTTATGCGCTGCGCTCGAACCGATACCGATCGCGATCGACTGATCCCCAGCCGCACTCGACTGCCCAACCATCGCGAGCGCATTCGCGCCGCCGGCATTCGCACCGGAAGCCGCCGAATTCGAGGAGTTATTCCCGCCGATCGCAATTGAGCCCGTGCCGTTCGCGCGCGTCCACTGACCAATCGCCGTCGCAGTCTGCCCTGCGGCTACGGCCTGAAGGCCATAGGCGACGGCGCGCTGCGCGGCACTGGATGCGAAACCGACTGCAGTCGCGCCATCCCCGTTCGCGGTCGCGAAAGCACCCATCACCTGCACGCCGAGATAATTGCCGCCATTCGCGCTACAACCGACCACATTTGACCACGTCCCGTTACCGTCCTTCGGGGCGGCGTCCTTCGGATGACTCTGGCCATCGGGCCCGGTCCCAGCGCCCGCCGTGCAATTGTTGTTGCTGTAAGCCGTGGCTAACGCATCGGGCATCGCGAAGGACATGCCACATGCGATGGCGCCAACCACCACCAACCGGCCGACGCAAGACGCGCCGCCGCGCGATGATCTGCCTCTAGCCGACGCATGCTCATCCGCGACCACATAGGTACCGGCAGACTCATTCCAGATCGTTCGAAACGTCTTATTCATTGCCTTCCTTATATTATTTTCCAATCCTAATCAAATAAAGAAATATTTTCCGTTTTTTGTATAGGTACTGGACATAAGTGTCGTCGACCTCAAGGAATTAAACGCACTCCGGCGCACGACGTCTCGCCATATCGCAACTATCGCGCACGGACGCGCAACATCCCAATAATCTCAGAAACAGGAGCAATCAAACAGACCATAACGATCCAATTTAATGCGATACATAGCATCGAGAAAAAATCGGCGGTTCTTTAACAAAACCCTTCAACGCGTCCTTTAAGCAAGCGCTCGACTGCCTCCCGTTCACCGCTTCGTTTATTCCATTATGTCGAGGCGATATCCGAATCCATAAATCGGCTTCAACATGTATCCGTTCTCCGGGCGAAGCTTCAGCTTAGTTCGAACTTTCGATATGTGTGTATCGACTGTTCTGGATAATGCAGCCGACGGGCGCCCCCAGACCATATCCAGCAAATGCCCCCGCGAAACGGAGCGCCCTAGATTTCTGAAAAACAATAGCGCCATATCGAATTCCTTAGGCGTCGTTTCCAGATACACTCCATTGATGAGTATGATTTTCTTACCAAGATCGAACTCGAATTCTCGGAAATTAAGCTTACCCTTAAAATCATATTCCGTAACGCGTCGCCCGAGAGCATTGACGTGTGCCATTAGGACGCCGGGAGAAATCGATTTGGGAAAATATCCGTCCGCTCCTGCGGCGAGTACGCGAATGAGATCTTCGTCTCGCCATTGATCGGTCAGAAAAATAACGGGCACTCTCCCATGCAGATTTCCATGCACCCAATGCATCACCTCCTCACCCGAAATATCGCGCAATCTCCAATCGAGTATCAGAAGATCATATGTTTCGTGGCGGAGCTGGCGGATAATTTCCCGACCCAGGACGAATGTTTTACACACGTGGCCTGCCCGCACCAAGGTCTCTTTCATGAAACTACGCGCAACTGGATCGTTTTCTAGTATGGCGATTCTCATAATGGGCCGCTTTTAATCCTGCATTTATATCCGCATAAATTTCAGAATTCCCTTCCAGTCGACTCCGCGCCTCTCTCACAAGAAGAACGGACTCACTCCCCTTTCCGCGACAGCATCACTGTCGGCACGATTTTCTCCACGCGCTAAATCGCGGAAAGGGATTAGGAACGACCTTGCTCCAATTGTCTGGGCAGGCACTTTTCGATAATGTCGAGAATCGCGCGCGTCTTGGGCGGAATCGGCCGCGTCGCGGGCAGAGCCGCGTACAAGTCGAGGCCGGGAACGGTGTACTCGGGCAGCACTTGCTGCAAACGCCCGTCGGCGAGCGCCTCGGCACAAACTCTTCGCTGAAGAATGCCGATCCCGAATCCGGCAATCAATTGCTCATATGCGGGCCGCCAATGATTGACGGTAAACGTGGCATTGATTGGGATTTCCGTAATCGTCGCGTCCTGGGCAATCAGTTCAATCGCACGAGCGTTATAGATGCTGCGCGCTCGAATGAACGGATGATGGGCAAGCGCCGCAGGTTCGTTGATCGGCGCGTGCCGTGCGAGATAGGCGGGAGAAGCGACCAGCGTGCGATGAACGTGCGTAAGGTAATAGGAGTCCGGTGCCGCGGCTCCGGCCCGGTCAAGCCGTATCGAGAGATCCACGCCCACGCTAACGGGATCCGTCACCATGTCGTCGAGAAGCAGTTCGACGTTCAGTTCGGGAAACTGTTTGCGGATTTCGACCATGATCCCCGGGAAAACGATCTCGCCGAAGGCTTGCGTCGTGGCCAACTTGAATATGCCGCGACCGTCATGCCGGTCACGGCCGACGCCCAGCGCGACATCGATCAACTCGATCGCTTTCTTACTACGCTCGTAGAAAATCTGCCCGTCGTCCGTGCAGGCCAACGTCCGGGCATGCCGAAATAACAAAGGCAGCCCGAGATGGCGCTCGAGCCGGTCAAGTCGCTCGCTGACAGTCGACTGCCCCATTCCCAGGACGCGCGCTGCGTCGGAAATGCTGTTGCATTCGACCACTCGGACGAATACACGCATGGCCGTCAGGAGATCCAAAGTACGCATTGAACTTCGCGGAATACAGTCCGCCCTTTACAACGGAACACCTCGGCTCCTTCTCGCCGGCGCATCACGGGGACAAGCCCCTTCCATGCGATGCGAGTCCAAGAAAAAGGGCCCGCAGGATACCGTCGCCGCGGGCCAACCCAAATGGGAACGAGTTTGTGGTCGCCCTCGATTGGCCATACCGAGAGAAGAACAACCACAAACCATTGTGGATCGGGCAAATCGTCTCGGACAAGACTGCATTAAGCGATAGATAGCATCGCCCATGGGATTCGACCCGCGTGAATCGATGCCGACATCATCGCGCCGTGAAAACCAAATGCCCTAGCAGCCATGCTCGGCCAGTAGAGCGGGCAACTGCTCCTCCAGGATTTCGATAATGGCGCGGGTCTTCGCCGGGATGGGCCGGGTGACGGGAAAAACCAAGTTCAGATCGAATCCCGGCACCGTGTATTCCGGCAGGATCACTTGTAACCGCCCATCATTCAATTCGTCGAGACACGCGGGTGCCTGCAGGACGCCAATTCCCGCTCCGCTCAGCAAGAGCTCGCGTGCTGCGCGCCAATGACTGACCGTCATGCCGACGTCCAGATCGACGAAGACCGGTTCGCCTCGCCCGTCGATAAGCTCCAGCAACCGGTCCGCGTATACGCTCCGCACGCGAACGAACCGATGTCGAGCCAGCGCTTGGGGATCCTCGATCGGGGCATGCTGCACAAGATAGGACGGGGCAGCCACCAGCTTGCGGCGAACATGGCCCAAGCAATATTTAGTAGTCCGACTCTTTACAGGGCGCCCGAGTCGCAGCGAAATATCTACGCCCGCGGTGACCGGATCCACGATGGAATCGGTGAGCGTCAAATCGATATATAGATCGGGATAGCGCGCCTTGATCTTCAGCAAGACCGCCGGCATCACGATTTCGCCCAGGCCTTGCGAGGCTGCAATACGAAGCGTGCCGCGTACGTCGCGATGCTCTTGCGCGACCGCGAGCGCATCGTCCACCGCGTCGAGCGCCGCCCTGCAGGATAGGTAAAAGGCTTCTCCGTCGTTGGTGCGGGTCAACGTGCGCGCATGACGGTATAGCAAAGGTAGTCCGAGATACTCCTCAAGCCTATTGATCCTTTCGCTTACTGTCGATTGCCCCATGTCCAAATCGCGAGCAGCCGCCGAAATGCTGCCACGCTCTATGACACGTACAAAAATACGCATCGCAGAAACGATATCTAGAGCTGCCATCTATCTTACTTATCTAATGTTTTCCCAATTTATCTGACAAAAGATATAAGAAAACATCGTACAGCGCACGCGATACATCCGGTTTAACCGAACACAAATATGCCTTTAAATACGATAATTAATATCGCACTCCAAGGCGAATCCCAGACCGACTCAGCCCTCGCCCTGCATCGGGTCCGTATTGAACGTGTACAAGACAATCTTCCATCGCCCATCTACCTTGTGCAGCACGAATACCTCCCGATTCCGATCGATCACCGACTTGCCGCCCTCTATCACGGCCGCGCCCCTGTGATGATGCGTACGCACGATGGCCGTGTCACCGTAGACGCTGACCGAATCGTAGGCGAATACGGTCGAAAATTTCGCGGTCTTGAACAAAGCATCGTAGCCGTCGACCTTCTGCTGACGTGTCGCGTAGGTGCGCTTGTCGTTCCACTCGGCAACGCCGTTATCTGCGAAGAGATCGACGATCGCCTTCGTGTCGCCGCTGTTCAATGCACGCTCGTATGCGTGAACGGTCTCGTAGACTTGCTGCTGAACAGCGCGCACGGCGGCATCGTTCGAGTACGGCAGCAGCAGCGCCTCGCGGTCGGCGTGAGCCGCGGCCACGCATCCGACTGACAGCATGAGCGCAAGTGCGGCGCAGTTCGACAGTGAACGGTACTTCTTCATCGAAAACTTCCCTAAAAAGCGAACCATGTTTCACGGAATTAATGGCCGACAGATCGATCCTGCCCTTTCAAATCGTCGGGCTCGATGTCACCACTAGATCCGGGATAGTTGAACGGGGCAAATCTATCATCGGGGCGAGGTAGGCAGAACTCGCTCACGATGCAACATATCGTCCTGCTACATGGGACAATCTGGAGATTCGACGTCAAGGAAGCGCGATGGAGAGATTAGAGGACCTGGCATTCTTCGCCGAGGTTGTCGAACATGGAGGATTCGCGGCTGCCGCGCGGGCACTCGGCCTAGGGCGCTCGAAACTGAGTCGCCGCATCGCGGAACTGGAGCAGCGGCTGGGCGTGCGCCTGCTGCAGCGCAACACACGGCGCGTATCGCTGACACCTGCCGGCGAGCGCGTCTATGACCATGCACGCGTGCTGGCGCATGCGGCCCGCGAAGCGTTCAACATAGCATCCGAACTGAATGGGGAACCGCGCGGCACATTGCGAATCGCTTGCTCGTCGACATTCGCCGAATATGCGCTGATGCCGATACTCGCGCCGTTCTGCCGCGAATATCCGTGCCTACGCGTAGCGCTCAATACCTCCGACCAGTTGACCGACCTAATCGCTGAGCGCATCGATCTCGCATTTCGCGTCTCCTCCACCGGACTCGACGATTCGAGCCTCGTTATGCGGAGCGTAAGCCCCCTCCCGATAGTGATGGCTGCACATCCGGACCTGATCGCAAGCTCCGGCCAATTCAACGATCCCTATGAACTCCAGGGGCTCCCCCTGGTTGCGCTCGGCACCCACGATACACAGAAAACGCTGGAGTTCTCGGGCCCGGATGGCCGGCGCACGAGCATCATCCGGGCGCCTGCGCTCGTATGCAATAACATGAGCGTGTTGCGATCGGCCGTTGCCGCAGGATTGGGCGCAGCGATGTTGCCGCGCTACCTGTGCGTAGACGCGATCTCTGCCGGGGGCCTTGTCGAAGTGTTCGCTTCCGATAGCGGCTGGGCACCGACGGCATCGTCCGTCCATGCGCTGATGCCCGCGCGCCAGGGCATTTCCCTGACGACTCGCCTGTTTCTCGAGTACAGCACGCCGTTGTTGCGACAACACCTGAGTGGCGGCGAATTTCACGCAGCCGGAGGCGCCTTGTAGCCCCCGGCGTATCGAAATTGCACCGGACTCGCGACCGGTCCCATGACAGGGTTGTACTTGAGCAGAAATTCGTTCATCTGCCCGCGCGTCGGGCTACTCAGCAACCCGTACCCGTACATGCCGTACGCCGTCAAATGCATCCGCGTACCCGCGTGCAGCGCAATGGCCTGATCGGCCGAAAGTCGCAGCGCGTTGCCGAACACCGTCGCAACCTGCCGATACGAAATGCGCGCGTCGGGCGACTGCAAGGTGCTCTCGTCGAGTCCGCTGCCGGCGAGCGTGTCGGCTGGCGCCACGCCGGCGTCGGCCAACGTACCGACGACCGCGTTGATCCTCTGTGGCGTATATATCCGTTGCTCTAAATCCGGCCGGGGGCGGTGCACGTTTACGTTCCTCTTTCTTTAGTAAGGCAATCCTCGCGACTGGCGATTGGCGATTGGGTGCGAGCCTGACACAGACTGAAATAAGAGCAATCGGGAATGCCCCGAACCTTGCGGCATTTCGGCAAAATAACGTAACAATGACAACCGAATCCTTCGACATGCTCCCGACCGCCGCGCCCGCACGGCAACCCAAGCAACAACGCTCCCAAGCGACCCGCGACCGGATTGCGCAGGCGGCCATCGAACTGCTGGGCGAGATCGGCGAAGCAGGCCTGACCCATCGGGACGTCGCGGCGCGCGCGGGCGTGTCGCTCGCCGCCACGACGTACCACTATGCCTCGAAATTCGAACTCCTCGAACACGCCTCGTCGGTCATCCTCGAAGATTACGTGACCCGCTTCCGCAAGTTCGCGAGCCGCCAGGCGGCGCTCCCCGCCGGGCGCCCGACGTTCGAGCAGTTCCTCGTGCGCCTGCTGCGCAATGCCGCGGGCCGCGACCGGCTGCGCACGATCGCCTGGTGCGAAATCATGCAGATCGCGGCGCGCAACGCCCATACCCGCGCGCTCGCGAAAGTGTGGTACGCACGCCTGTGCGAGATCTGGACGGACATTTCGATACGCCTCGGCGCAAGCAGCAAACCGCTCGACGTCTTGGCGGCGATCGACCGCACCATCGGGCTGCTGCAGATCGTCGTGTCGCTCGGCCTGTCCCCGGATGAAGCCGAGGCCTGCTTCACCCGCGGACTGGATGCCCTCCCCGCCTGGCCCGCTCCCGCGCCACCGGCGGCCGCCGAGGAGCCTGCTCCCACGAAACGCCGCAAGGGAGAGGAAACCCGCCAACAACTACTCGACGCCGCCATCCGGCTGCTGGCGACGCAAGGCGCCGGCGCCGTCACGGGGCGCGCGGTCGCCGCCGAAGCCGGTGTCGCAGCGGCCGTCCCCTCCTATTACTACAAGCCGGTCGGCACGCTCGTCGATACGGCGCGGCAACGGCTCTACGAGGCCGCCCGTGCCCGCTACCGCGAAAGCGCGAGCGGCATTGACCGGGAAACCGCCACACTCGATCAGATCGTCGACCTGACCACCGCCGTGTTGACCCGTGAAGTCACGCAGTTCAGCAACGTCAATCTCGCGCTCCTCGCGATCGAGGCCGAAGCCGCGCGGCAGCCCGCGCTCAGGCCGATGGCCGGCCGCTGGTTCGCCGATCGCAGCCGCGCCTGGCAGCGGCTTCTCGCGCGCTTCGATACGCGCGTGCCCGCCGTGCATGGACTGTTCATGAACAGTCTCTTCATCGGCATGCAGATTCGCCTGCTGGCGAGCGGCGCGGAAATTTCCGCGTTGGGCGATCTACGGCTCGAATTCCTGGCCGCGCTCGACGCGATGGGATTCGGCGCATCGTCTGCGCCCCGATAAAAATCTGTACAAGTGATCGATAAATTATTGACTTTGATCCAGTGCCTTTCTAACATAAGAACCAATTCGCCATGATTTTCGCGAATTACCTGCATTTTCCTTTCATACGATATCTGTACATTTGAACTGCAAATAACCAGTTGAGGAGCCGTGCCGTGGCGATAGATCTGACCAACCGAGTGGCAATCGTGACGGGCGCCGGTGCGGGCCTTGGGCGGGAGCATGCGTTGCTACTCGCGCGCCTGGGCGCGAAAGTCGTCGTCAACGATCTCGGCAGCGACGTAAGCGGCCGGGGCGGCTCCGCCGCCGCGGCCCAGCGTGTCGTCGACGAGATCGTTGCCGCCGGAGGACAGGCGATTGCCAACGGCGCATCGGTGACCGACGCCGAACAGGTGCAGCAGCTGGTTCAGCAGACGCTTTCGCAATGGGGGCGCATCGACATTCTGGTCAACAACGCCGGCTTCCTGCGCGACAAGAGCTTCGCCAAGATGACGCTCGACGATTTCCGCGCCGTGGTCGAAGTCCATCTGATGGGCGCCGTCAATTGCACGAAAGCCGTGTGGGACGTCATGCGCGAACAGAATTACGGCCGCATCGTGATGACCACGTCGTCTTCGGGGCTGTACGGCAACTTCGGGCAGTCCAACTACGGCGCGGCGAAGATGGCGCTGGTCGGATTGATGCAGACGCTTGCGCTCGAGGGCGCGCGCTACGACATCCGCGTCAACTGCCTCGCGCCCACGGCCGGCACGCGCATGCTCGAGGGCCTCATGCCGCAGCCCATGCTCGACGCGCTGTCGCCCGCCGCGGTCAGCCCCGCCGTGGCCGTCCTGGTCAGCGACGATGCCCCGACCCGCATGGTGCTGTGCGCGGGCGCGGGCAGCTTCGAGGCCGCGCATGTCACGCTGACGCCCGGCCTCTATCTCGGTACGGGCCCAGCCGTACCGCATAAGCTCGCGCAGCGGCTCGGCGAAGTGACGCGCCGCGACGGCGAAACCGTACCGGAATCCGGCGCCGCGCAGGGCGCGATCGAATTGCGCAAGGCCGGCTTCAGCATGGAGCCGCAGGATGTCTGATACCCTCGATTCCGCCACGCGTCCCGCGCGCGCGCCGCTCTCGCCCGCGCAGTTGCAGGCCCTGGCGGGCACCGAACTCGGCACCTCGGAATGGCTCCGTGTCGATCAGGCGGCGATCAACGCTTTCGCCGACGTCACGCGCGACTGGCAAGGCATCCACATCGACGAGGAAGCCGCGCGCGCCGGTCCGTTCGGCAGCACGATCGCGCATGGGTTCCTGACTTTGTCGCTGCTGTCGGCCATGGCCGCCGACATCCTGCCCACCGTAGAAGGCCAGCGCGCCGCCGTCAACTACGGCTTCAACCGGTTGCGTTTCGCGGCGCCCGTGCGCAGCGGCGAGCGCGTACGCGGGCGTTTCGTGCTGAAGGAGGTCGCGGAACGCAGCCCCGGCACATGGCAACTGACCATGGACGTCACCGTGGAGATCGAGCATCAACCCAAACCGGCCCTGCTGGCCGAATGGCTGACGCTCATCAGCCTCTGAACCGCTGCGCGCCCACCCACCTCATCGCTTCGACCCATGGCAAGTGAACTCATCCTTTCCCGTGCCGATCTGGATTTCCTGCTGTTCGACTGGCTTCGAATTGAATCCCTGAGCCAGCGCCCGCGCTTCGCCGGGCAGGACCGGATCGACTACACGTCCGTGCTGGACGTCTATGAAACGCTCGCCGCCGACCTGTTCGCGCCGCACAACAAGAAGAACGACAGTCACGAACCGAGGTTCGATGGGACGCGCGTGACCGTCAACCCGGAGGTCGGCGTCGCGCTGCGCGCATTCGCCGACGCCGGCCTCTTCAGCGCCGCCCTGCCGGAGGCATGGGGCGGCATGAGCCTGCCGGGGACGGTTGAACGCGCGGGCATGGCGTACCTGCTCGCCGCCAACCCCGGCACGGCGGGCTATGCATTCCTCACCATCGCCAATGCGAACCTGCTGATTGCGCACGGTGAGCGCGAGCGGGTCGCGCACTACGTCGAAGCGATGTCGGCGGGCCGCTGCTTCGGCACGATGTGCCTGTCGGAGCCGCAGGCGGGCTCGAGCCTCGCGGACATCCGTACGCGCGCGGTCCCCACGGGCGATGGCCGCTACCGCCTGTTCGGCAACAAGATGTGGATTTCCGGGGGCGATCACGAAATCTCCGACAACATCGTCCATCTCGTGCTGGCGAAAATTCCCGACGAACACGGCCGGCTGCCCGATGGCGTACAAGGCATTTCGTTGTTCACCGTGCCGCGCAAGCTGATCGATGCGGACGGACAACCCGGCGAACGTAACGACGTCGTGCTGGCCGGCATCAATCACAAGATGGGCTATCGCGGCACGGTGAACTGCGTCCTGAATTTCGGCGAAGGACGCTTCCGGCCGGAAGGCGAAGCCGGCGCGCTCGGCGAAATTGTCGGCGAGCCGGGCAAGGGACTCGCCTACATGTTCCACATGATGAACGAAGCGCGCATCACCGTGGGACTCGGCGCAGCCGCGCTCGGTTATACCGGCTATCTGCACGCGCTCGACTATGCCAAGACGCGCCAGCAAGGACGGCCGCGCGGCGAACGTTCTGCCGCATCGCCCCAGGTACCCATCATTCGCCATGCGGACGTGCGGCGCATGCTGTTCGCACAAAAGGCATATGCATCGGGCGCGCTGGCACTGTGCCTGTACGCGTCCCGCCTCAGCGACGATATCGATTCGCTCGAAGACGCTGCCGCGCGCGCCGAAGCGCAAACCCTGCTGGATCTGCTGACCCCCGTGGTAAAGAGCTGGTCCTCCGAATGGGGCCTGGTGGCGAACGATCTCGCGATCCAGGTACACGGCGGCTACGGCTATACGCGCGAATACAACGTCGAACAGTTCTATCGCGACAACCGGCTCAACCCCATTCACGAAGGCACGTTCGGCATCCAGGCGCTCGACCTCCTCGGCCGCAAGACGCGCCTTAACGGCGGCGCGGCAATGACCGTGCTCGGCAAGCGCATCGCGGACACCATCGAGCGGGCGCGGCCGACGGCTTCATTGCGGCCGCATGCCGACGCGCTCGAAAGCGCATGGGCGCGCATCCTCGCCGTGACCGCCGCGCTGCATGCGCTAGACGACGAGGAGCGCCGCCTCGCGAACGCAGCCGCCTATCTCGAGGCGTTCGGCCACGTCGTCGTCGGCTGGCTATGGCTTGACCAGGCGATTACCGCGCAGGCACTGGCGAGCGGCCCTCAGGCGAGCGACTTCCTCCACGGCAAACTCGCCGCCTGCGATTACTTCTTCGGCTGGGAAATGCCCAAGGTGGCCGCCTGGCTCGCCGTGCTCGATCCGGTCGAGACCACACCGCTCGATATGCCGGAACAATGGTTCTGAGCGAGGCGCCTGCCCTCATCACGTTTCGCAATCGAAAGAAGGATGCATCATGGTCGACGCAGTCATCGTTTCCACCGCGCGCACGCCGATTGGCAAGGCATACCGGGGCGCCTTCAATGCCACGCACTCGCCCACCCTGTTGGGTCATGCCATCCGTCATGCGGTGCAAAGAGCGGGGATTGAACCCGACCGTATCGAAGACGCCGTGATCGGATCCGTATTGAACGCCGGGACCGCCGGCAGCAATATCGCCCGGAATGGCGTCCTGGCCGCCGGATTGCCCGTCTCGGTAGGCGCTCAGACGCTCGATCGGCAATGTGCCTCGGGTCTGATGGCGATCGCTACTGCCGCCAAGCAGATTATCAGCGACGGGATGGAGGTGGTGATCGCGGGTGGACAGGAGAACATTTCCGCGGTTCAGACGCGATACTTCTAGTGGGTAAGCGAGGAGCGAGATCCACACGTAACGGCCATGCAGCCCGCCGCTTACATGCCGATGCTCGAAACCGCCGAATTCGTCTCGCGCAAATACGGGATCTCTCGCGAAGCCCAAGACGAGTACGCGCTGGAATCGCAGCTGCGTACCGCCAAGGCTCAAGCCGCAGGCCTATTCGACGACGAGATCGTGCCTTTCAGCACGCGGATGCGAGTCCTCGATAAAGCGTCCGGGCAAACGTCGATGCAGGAGATCACGCTCGCCGGCGATGAAGGCAATCGCCCCGGCACGACCCTCGCCTCGCTGCGCGCACTGTCGCCGGTTGTCGAAGGCGGCGTCGTGACGGCGGGCAATGCGAGTCAACTGTCGGACGGCGCCAGCGCGTGCGTATTGATGAACGGCCAGCGTGCCGAACAGCTTGGCCTCGCGCCGCTCGGTATCTACCGAGGCATGACCGTCGTGGGAAATGCGCCGGAAGAAATGGGCATCGGTCCCATCTATGCGATTCCCAAGCTGCTGAAATTGCACGGACTCAAGGTGCAGGATATCGACCTGTGGGAACTGAACGAGGCCTTCGCATGCCAGGTGTTGTACTGCCGCGAGAAGCTCGGTATCGATCCGAATCGTTATAACGTGAACGGCGGCAGCATCTCGATCGGCCATCCGTACGGGATGACCGGTGCACGACTAGCCGGCCACGCGCTGCTGGAAGGCAAACGACGCGGCGCTCGTTACGTGGTGGTAGCGATGTGCGTAGGCGGCGGCATGGGCGCCGCCGGTCTATTCGAAGTCGCTTGAGAGACTGCGCTCCCATCGATCGGACGGCTTTGCGTTCCGATCGATGGATCTACACATATCAATCCGCACGGAAGAGATGCGGCAAACCCGCCGGCTGCGAACGCAAATACTGCGGCGGCACGGATACCGATGCGCCAAGATAGGCGGCCGCATGCCACGGCCAGTGCGGGTCGTAGATGATGCCGCGGGCCAGTGCGATGAGGTCCGCCTCGCCGGTGCCGACGATCGCTTCGGCCTGGTCGTAACCGGTGATCAAGCCGACCGCGACGACAGGCATGCCGACATGTTCCTTCACTGCACGCGCCAGCGGCACCTGATAACTCGGCCCCACCGGAATCGACTGCGTCGGCGCCAAACCGCCGCTGGACACATGGATCGACGCGCAGCCGCGCGCTTCCAGCGCTCGGGCAAAGACGACGGTCTGTTCGATGTCCCAGCCCCCGGCCACCCAGTCGGTTCCCGAAACGCGCACCGTGACCGCGCGCTCCGCCGGAAACGCCGCGCGCACGGCATCGAACACTTCGAGCGGAAAACGCATCCGGTTCTCGAGGCTTCCGCCGTATTCGTCGTCGCGCCGGTTCGACAGCGGCGAGAGGAACTGATGCAACAGATAGCCATGCGCGCCGTGGATCTGGACCACGTCGATACCCAACCTCGCCGCGCGGGGCGCCGCCGCGGCGAAGCTATCGCGCACTCGTGCCAGCCCTGCCTTGTCGAGCGCGTGCGGCGCATGATCGTTAGGCGAGAACGGCACTGGCGACGGGGCTACGGTCTGCCAACCGTGCGCATTGCCGGGCACGATCTGCGCACCGCCGCGCCACGGTACCTCGCACGACGCCTTGCGTCCGGCATGCGAGAGCTGGATCGCGAGCGGCATCTTGGACCACCGGCGCACGCCGTCGAGCACGCGTGCCATCGCCGACTCGGTGGTGTCATCCCACAGCCCCACATCGGCATAAGTGATCCGGCCGTCGGGCTCGACCGCCGTCGCCTCGATGGTCAGCAACGCGGCGCCCGACATGGCCAACTGGCCCAGGTGGATGAGGTGCCAGTCGGTCATGCAGCCATCCACGGCCGAGTACTGGCACATCGGCGCGATCACGATCCGGTTGGCCAACTGAAGGCTGCCGACGGTTAAAGGTTCGAACAGTTTGGGGACATGCATAACGAAAGCTCCTGACCGGTGTGCAGCACGTAGCGTACTGCGATTTGCCGATCAGAACGAGATCATCTTGCCGGGATTGATCGCATTCATCACGCTCATGGCGGCCTTGGCGGCCGGAATCGCGATCGGCGACAACTGGCGGCCGAGCGGAATATCGCGATGGTCGATGCCCGTCAGCATCGAGAAATCGTCGCTGCGGCCGATGAAATCGTCGCAGATCGCCTTGCCGATCCGCACCGTCTGCGCGACGCCGTGGCCGCTCCAGCCCTGCACCATGTAGATCGGCACATGGCCGCCGGTCTTGCGGCTGTCGGTCGCGCCGTTCAGCGTGAAGTCGCTGACGCCGCTCCAGCAGTAGTCGAGCGCGAAACGGCCGTATTGCGGAAACACCGTGTTCAGACGGTCGAGCAGATAGGCGTTGACGTCGGGCTGCGCCCAGCACGAGCCGGTGCCCTGGCCGCCGAACAACAGGCGGTTGCCGCGCACGGGACGGTAGTAGTCGATCTGGAACTGCGTGTCGTAGACCGGCATGCCGGCCGGCAACAGCGTCGCGACATCCACGTCGAGCGGCGCGGTCACGCTCACGTACGTGAAGAACGGGATGGTCGTGCCGCTACCGCCGTCGAGCAGCTTGAACGTCGCATTGTGCACGGCGAGCACGACGCCCTTGCGAGCCGTGATGGTCCCGAACGGCGTGGTCGCGACGACGCCGCTGGGCGTTTCGTCGATCTCGAGCACGTCGGTGCCTTCGTATACCGTGCCGCCGTTCAGGCGGAAGCCATGGACGAGGCCGCGCACGAGCGCGAGCGGATGGATCTGGCCGCCCATCGAGTCGATCGCCGCGCCGTGATACAGCGGCGATTGCACGTATTCCTGCAGTTGATGCTTGCCGGCAAGCATGACGCTGTCGTCGCCGAGGCTGCGCCGCGCATCCGCGCTGTCGAGCAGCGTGGTCAAGTGCCCGGGGTGAACCGCCGCCGTGATATGGCCGCGCTTGCGGTCGAGATCGAGCGCATAGCGCGCGCCGATCGCATCGATCAACTCCATCGACTCGGCCGACGCGAAACGCCACAAGCGCTTCGCGTCGTCATGCGAGAGATTCTCGATCATGTCGGAGGCCTCCCAGCGCGCGATACCCGGCGTGAGTTGGCCGCCATTTCGGCCGGACGCGCCCGAGCCGATGTGGCGCTTATCGACGAGAATCGTATCGACGCCCGCCTCGGACAGATGGAGTGCAGCGGATGCGCCGAGCAGGCCGCCGCCGATCACCAGCACGTCGCAAACCGCATCGCCCGCGAGCGGCGCACTGTTTTGCCACGGCGTGAGCGAAGCCTCATAGAAGTTGGCCGGGCGCTCGCCGTCGTAACGGCTCGGGGCGCACCAGTTCCAGTTGTCTTTTTCGATGTCGAGCCGAGTCTGCTCGAAGCGGGATTCGTCCTGAATCAGGGGTTTGGCTGAAGTCATAAATACACTTACATGGTCTTGGGCCGCCTGTCGATGTGCCAGCTTGGCATCGCGGGTGGGGCAGCCGGTTCCACTTGGGTGTCAACGCGAAGAAAGGGGCGAGAGACCCCATGTTGACGGCGAACACGTTCGTGTCGCGAGTTCCCGGACTGTGCGTGCGCACGGAGAAAGGCGGCCGGGACACCCAATTTCAATACCGCAAGTGCCTATTCTACCATCTTACGATTCTTTCGTAAAACTTACAGGCACGAGGCGGTGGCAATAGAGCACGTTTGGCCAGGTTTCGTAACTGATAGTGCGGCATCGGAACGCTTCGTTCCGATGCCGCATCCGGAAGCCAACGGCTTGCGCCTGCGCGCCCTACCCGAGGCTACTTCGCCGAGCTGGCATTGAGCTTCGCGAAATCCAGGCTACCGAAGCCCGTGTCGTCGTCCCAGCCGGCTTTGGCCGTGTAGCCGTGTCCGCTATAACCGTTGTTGCCCGACGTCACGTCGTGCACGAGCGACGCATTGGCCGGCAGCCCGGCATAGAAATTCGACGTCGGCAGCCCCAGGCTGTTGTTGTTCGCGGACTGGACGCGCGCGAAGCCGCCGACGAAGATCGGCGACGCCAGGCTCGTGCCGCCGACCAGCTGATTCGCCTGGCCGTTGATCACGATGTATGCGCCGGTCGAGGATGCCGCGTCGAACGCGACGTCGGGCACCGCGCGTTTCGGCGCGGCGCTGCCGAGCACAGACGCTTGCCAGCTCGGCGTCGGCTCGTATTGGCTGACGCCGCCGCCGGTCGCCCAGATGCGCACGGCGTTGTCGAGCGGCGTGCCGTTGCTGCCGATGTCGGCATAGGCCGCCCCTTCGTTCCAGACGGTTTCTCCGGCCCAGGTCGTCGTATTGGTGGTCGAGAGCGTGGTCCCGCCCACCGCCACGACATATTGCGACGCGGCCGGCCAAGACACGCCGTACTTCGACAGGTTGATCTTGGTCTGCACGCGGCCGCCGCTGACGACGCCGATGTAGCCCGGCGCGCCGTACGGCGACGTGGACCACTGATAGACGCCCGCATCGCCGGACGACACCGAGAACGTCTGCCCTTGCGCCGCGGCCTGCTTGAACACGCTTTCGTTCGCGGCCAGCGTGCCCGACGAATTGGCCGCGCTCTCGTCCTCGCCGAGCGAGACGTTGATGATCTTCGCGGCGTTATCGGTAACGGCCTTGTTGTAGGCGGAGTTCAACGTCGCCTCGGTCAGGCCGCTGTCGTTGCTGTCGCCGTTCACGGCCGCATAGAAGATCAACTGCTTGACGCCGCCCGAGGTGCCGATGATGTCCTGGCTGTCGAGATCCCATTCGCTCGGGTCGCCGTCGTCGGCCAGCGTGCCGGAACTGCCCTCCCCCACGGCCGTGTTGACGGTCGCGAGACCGGCATGGGACGTGAATTGATTCAGATCCGCGATGGTTTGCGTCATGTCGCCCCACGTGATGATGCCGACCGTGGTGTTGGTCGCGGGGGGCAGGCTGGCCGCATCGTAAATGGTCGCGAAATCGGTCGGCTGGTGTCCGACCTGCGAACCCGACGTCGCGTTGGCCGAGACATGATCCGGTTCGACGACCGCGCTCGGCACCGCACGGTGGGATAGCCGGTGCGGCACCTCGGCATTCTGGAGGCCGAGCACCGATTCGACGACCGAACCGAGCGACGCGGGCACGAGGGCCGCGCTGTCGTTCGCGTACACCTGCTTGCCGCGATACGAGAACCGCTTGAGGCCGACCTGGAAGCCGTTCTGCACGGTGTTGGCGTTACCTTGCGCGGTGACGAGCTTGTTGTTGGCCGACACCTCGATATTCGTGAAGCCGCTCGCCTGCAGATGCTTGACCACCGCTTGCACTTGCGCATCGGTCGGCCCGAAGCGCGCCTTGAACTGCTCGGGCGTCAGATAGCGATGATATTGCGCGTTGCCCGGCCGGTTCAGTTCGGCCAGGAACGTATCCAGCTCGCTTTCGTTGCGCGTCTTGAGCACGACGCCGATATGCAGCGGCGCGCTGATTTCAAGCGGCGTGACCAGCGTATCGGCGAGCGCGGGCGTCCCCGAGCGATTGAGCGCGTAGCTCGGCACCGCCTGGGTTGCGGACGCGGCGCCTGTCGTGGACGCGGCAGCGGGCAGCAAGAACGCATTGGTGCGGGTCGCGACCCAGCTCGCTGCCGCGTGGGCCGGCTGGGCAAAAGCCGCGGCCGCGGCAAGCGGCAACAGCGAGAGGGCGAAGCGCTGCGGAAGACCGCGGACGGCATATTTCTGGCTCGGCATAGTGCCTCCAGTAAAGTGGGGACGAGGACGGATATGGCTTTATGAAATATTTAGGAATCCAATTCATCTACTGCGGATAAGACCGACTGCTCGGAACCAACTGCTCGGGAACGGTGCCTTCTCCTCGGCACGTTATATTTAGAAAAATTGGTTCCGGGAAAGATAACAAAGAAAATTTTCGCGTGTCAAACTTTTTGTATATCTACTTAAAATATTTAGATATTGCGAATAGTGACGTCGAATGCCGGCCGATCGGCCGCGGATGCGAGGCCGAGATGCGGGAATATACGAGGACGATGCTCGGTTTACCGCAATGTGAGCGCGCTTGACGAAGATCGTCTCGTTTCGCCGCTCGCACGGACGCGGCAGAGGCACACATCGGTTCAAGGCCTGCTGAGGTCCGCCTTTTAAATAGGAATACGAATTTATAAAGCGTCCTGCAACGCCGTATCGGTACGCCTTACTCGCTCCCGGTCGAACCGGGCCTCTCGCTCAAAGGAATCGAGATCAGGAAAAAATTCTCCCTGCCGGCACTGACGTTCGGCGCACTCGCCGTCTCCACGTCGGCTTATTCTCAGCCCGCCTCCGCCGCGCTTACCCCCGATCAGGTCCGTGCCGACCTCATCCGCGTCGAGCAGGCTTGATTCTGATCAAGCGGCGCCCGTCCAAGCGCGCACATGATGAATCGAACGCACTGGCCGAATTCTCTGGAGCCGACCATGGACAATCGCGATGCAACATCCGGTCCCGTCAACCCGCCGCGCCGGCTGCTGGTGGCCGTGGATCTGTGCGCGGCGTCGCAACAAGCGCTTGCGTTCGCCGCCGGCCTGGTGACGCCGGGCGCGCAGGTACACATCGTCAGCGTGGCCGAGAACCCGCGTACGCTGCTTCCGACCGGCGCATTGTCCGCCGCCGTGCTGGATGCCGTGCGCGCGGAACTGCTGCGCGATGCCACCGCCGCCGTGGCGCATGCTCGCGCTAGCCTCGAGGCGCGCGGCATCGCGGCGGACACCGAGGTGATCGATACCGACGGACACGGCGGCAACGTGGTGCATGCGCTGCTGCATGCGGCTCGCGCATGGCACCCCGAACTCATGATCGTCGGCGCTCGGCAACATCGGGGCTGGTTGGCCCGCTGGGTCGAGGGAACCGTATCGGAACCGCTCGCAAGGCTCGCCCCCTGCCCGATTCTCATCGTGCCGGCGGAAGCAACGCCGACGAGCCCTCATGTGCCGCGGCGCATTCTTTTCGCGGTCGACGGCAGCAGCCAGGCACGCAACGCGCTTGCATTCGGCTTGACGCTCGCGAGCGCGGAGGCCGATCTGCGCGCGATCTATGTAGTGGACCATGCCGTCCGTTTCACCGACGTGGTGCCGATCGATGCGCTCAGAGACGCATTCATCGAGGAAGGCGAAGCGGCACTGGGCAACGCGGCGCCGATGCTCGCGAAAGTCTCCGCGCACGCGACGACCACGCTGATCGAAACCGCTCAGGCCAACGACGATATTGCGCAAGCCATTCTGCGCGAAGCAGAAAAATGGCATGCCGAGTTGATCGTGATGGGCACGCACGGCCGGCGCGGTGTGGCGCGATGGCTGCTCGGCAGCGTCGCGGACCGTGTGGCGCATGCGACCTCGATCCCGTTGCTGCTTGTCAATTCGCAGGCGTGATGGTGTGGCGCGCAGAACGGGCTTGGGTGCACCCGCGAGTCCATTGTCCGATCTGTACCCAAGAATTCCTGGTCGACCCGTTTTCGAGCGAAGAAGCATCGCAGCAGCAGCTTGTTCGCATCTAATATTTCGACTATATTGGAAATATGGAAAAGAACGACGCGGTCCAATCCCTGGCGGCACTGGCTCATCCCGTGCGCCTCGACATCTTCCGGATGCTGGTCGTCGCGGGCCGATCCGGCTCGACACCTGGGCTCATGGCGGAACAGTTGGGCGTGCCCGCCGCGACGTTGTCGTTCCATCTGAAAGAACTCATGCACGCCGGCCTCGTCACCCAGGAGCGCGACGGCCGGAATCTGATCTACCGGACCTCCTTCGAGCAAATGAATGCGCTGCTCGGCTTCCTGACCGAGAACTGCTGCGCGGGCGAACCTTGTCTCGATCCATGCAAGTGCTGATGCCGCCTCGCTCGCTTGCGCCGCGGGATCGCTGAACGAAACTATGTAATCGCATAACCTGCAACGCCCTCCCCCCATGACCACAAACGTCCTCATCCTCTGCACACACAACTCGGCACGCAGCGTTCTAGGCGAAGGAATGTTGAATCATTGGGCGGCCAAACTGGACAAGCCGGTACGCGCCTATAGCGCCGGAAGCGCGCCGGGCGGGCGCATCAATCCGTTCGCGTTGGAATCGTTGTCGAACGCGGGCATCGATACGGCCGGCTATCGCAGCAAGAGCTGGGACGAGTTCGTCGCGGACGGTGCGCCGCGCATGCGCGTGGTCATCACCGTATGCGACAGCGCCGCGTCGGAGCAATGCCCGTATTGGCCCGGCAGCCCCGTCAAAGCACACTGGGGCTTCCCCGATCCGTCCAATGCGCCGGGCGGCGACGCGGGCAAGCGCCAGGCATTCGACCTGACTCGCGAAGCGCTCGGCTACCGCATGCTGCAACTGCTCGCGTTGCCGCTCGATACGCTCGGCGATGCGGAGTTGCAGGATTGCCTGAACCGGATCGCGCGGAGCTGAGCGGCGTGGCGAATCTCAACAACAGACTGCTGGCCGAAGCGCTCGGAACGGCGCTGCTGCTGGCCGTCGTGATCGGCTCGGGCATCATGGGCGAGCGCCTGGCCGGCGGCAACGCCGCGATCGCGCTGCTCGCGAACACGGCGGCGACGATCGGCGGCCTCTACGTGTTGATCGAGGTGTTCGGGCCTATCAGCGGCGCGCATTTCAACCCCGTCGTCAGTGCGGTCATGGCCGTGCGGCGCGAGTTGCCCTGGCGCGAATGGGCGCCGTACGCCGTGGCGCAACTGCTCGGCGCGATGCTGGGCGCGTGGCTCGCGCATGCGATGTTCGGCATGCCGATCCTGGAATTTTCGACGAAGGTCCGCAGCGGCGCGGGACAATGGATCGCGGAAGCCGTCGCGACCGCGGGGCTGCTGCTCGTCATCCTGCGCGCGCCGCGAGGACGCGCGGCGCCCATGGTTGCCGCTTATATCGGCGCGGCTTATTGGTTCACTGCCTCTACGTCGTTCGCGAATCCGGCGGCGGCCTTCGGGCGCATGTTCAGCAATAGCTTTGCCGGGATCGCGCCGGGCAGCGTGCCGGGCTTTGTCGTGGCCGAGTGTATCGGCGCGGCGCTGGGCCTCGGGCTGCACGGATGGCTCGGCGCGCCCATGCGGCAAATAACGGCGCCCCCTCGGGAGCCGGTCGAGCCGCGCCAAACAACTACCGATATAGAGGGCCAGCGTGACCGAGCGCATCACTGATCTACCGCAACTCGACGCGGCGCAATTTCATGTGCCCGACGCGGGTTCGCTACGGCCGGCCGCCGCCTCGGCGGAGCCGCCGCGCATTCTGCTGCTGTACGGGTCGCTCAGAGAGCGTTCGTTCAGCCGTCTGCTGACGGAAGAGGCCGCGCGCGTGCTGCGCGCGATGGGCGCCGAGACGCGTACGTTCAATCCGAGCGGCCTGCCGCTGCCGGACGACGCGCCGGATACGCATCCGAAGGTCGCCGAGCTGCGCGCGCTCGTGCAGTGGTCGCAGGGCATGGTCTGGTGTTCGCCGGAACGCCACGGCGCGATGACGGGCATCATGAAGGCACAGATCGATTGGATTCCGCTGTCGGTCGGCGCCGTGCGGCCGACCCAAGGCAAGACGCTCGCGGTCATGCAGGTCAGCGGCGGCTCTCAATCGTTCAATGCGGTCAATCAGATGCGCGTGCTCGGACGCTGGATGAGGATGCTGACCATCCCGAACCAATCGTCCGTCGCCAAGGCGTTCCTGGAATTCGACGAGGCCGGGCGCATGAAGCCGTCCGCGTATTTCGATCGTCTCGTGGACGTAATGGAGGAACTGGTCAAATTCACGTTGCTGACGCGCGACATCGGACCGTATCTGGTGGACCGCTATAGCGAACGCAAGGAAAGCGCCGAAGAACTGGCGCAGCGGGTCAATCAAGCCGGTATCTGACATGGGCTTTTTGGCGCACTCCGCTTGCGCCTCCTCTTTCTTTTCCTTGTTCGGAACGACATGCACCTCTCGATCCGCACCATGCAAGCAAGCGACTGGGACGCCGTGCGCGAGATTTACCTCGAAGGCATCGCGACGCGCAACGCTACGTTTCAGACCGACGCGCCTAGTTGGGAACAATGGGATGCGAGCCATCTGCAAGCGTGCCGACTCGTCGCCGAACGTGACGGCGAGATCCTGGGATGGGCTGTGCTGGCGGCGATTTCTAGCCGGCCGGTGTACCGCGGCGTGGCGGAGGTCAGCGTCTATATCGCGGCGCGCGCTCGCGCGCAGGGCGTCGGCCGGGCATTGATGCAGGAACTCGTGGCGCAATCGGAGCGCGCCGGGTTCTGGACACTGCAGGCGGGGATTTTTCCCGAGAACCATGGGAGCGTTGCGCTGCACCTCGGCGCGGGTTTTCGCGAGGTGGGGCGGCGCGAGAAGATGGGGCGGCTGGGGGATAGCTGGCGCGACGTGCTGTTGTTCGAACGCAGGCGTTCGAGTAACGGGACGGAATGATGAAATGCCGTTTGCCATTCGGACACCAACGGCCGCCCCTTTCTCGACCCAAGCCGCCCACACGCGGCGCTCCCCGGCGACATCTGGCCCGGCCTCTGGCAAACTGACGTCTCCCGCATGCGAGCGCCCGTTCGCTCGCGCCCGCTTTCGCCGCGCACATGGACGTCACCGCTACCCGCCCCAGCACTAAAGTCCTGGACGACGTCTTTCATCCGGCCGTCGCCGACTGGTTCCGCACCGCGTTCGCCGCGCCGACGCCGGCGCAGGCGCGCGCATGGCCGAAGATCCGCGAAGGCCGCTCGACGCTCGTCGCCGCGCCCACGGGCTCCGGCAAGACGCTCACCGCGTTCCTGTGCGCGATCGACGACCTCGTGCGCGACGCGCTCGCGCATGGCGGCACGCTGCCCGACGAAACGCTCGTCGTCTACGTCTCGCCGCTCAAGGCGTTGTCGAACGATATCCACGTGAACCTCGAAGCGCCGCTCGCCGGGATCTCCGAAGCGCTCGCGCGGCAAGGGCTGCCGGTGCCGGAGATCCGCACCGCGGTGCGCACCGGCGACACCACGCAAGCCGAGCGCGCGGCGCTGCGCAAGCGCGCGCCGCACATCCTCGTCACGACGCCCGAGTCGCTGTACGTGCTGCTGTCGTCGAAATCGGGGCGGCAGATGCTGTCGGGCGTGCGTTCCGTGATCGTCGACGAAATCCACGCGCTCGCGAACGGCAAGCGCGGCAGCCACCTCGCGCTGTCGCTCGAACGGCTCGACGCGCTGACCGGGCGCGCGCTGCCGCGCATCGGGCTATCCCCGACGCAAAAGCCGATCGACAAGGTCGCGCATTTTCTCGTGGGCGGACCGCCCGGCGCGCCGCGCGACTGTGCGATCGTCGATACGGGCCACACGCGCGAACGCGACCTCGCGCTCGAACTGCCCGACGTGCCGCTCGCGCCGGTCATGGCGACCGACGTCTGGGACCAGGTATACGACCGCATCGCCCAGCTCGCGGCCGAGCACCGCACCACGCTCGTGTTCGTCAACACGCGCCGCACGGCCGAGCGCACCGCGCGCCATCTCGCGGAGCGGCTCGGCAGCGCAGCGGTCGCCGCGCATCACGGCAGCCTTGCGAAGGAGCATCGTTTCGACGCGGAGCAGCGGCTCAAGCGCGGCGAGTTGAAGGTGCTCGTCGCCACGGCGTCGCTCGAACTCGGCATCGACATCGGCGACGTCGATCTGGTCTGTCAGGTGGGTTCGCCGCGCGGCATCGCGCCGTTCCTGCAGCGCGTGGGGCGATCGGGGCATCATGTTGGCGGCGTGCCGAAGGGGCGCCTGTTTCCGCTGTCGCGCGACGAGCTCGTCGAATGCACGGCGCTGCTCGACAGCGTGCGGCGCGGCGAACTCGACACGTTGCGGATTCCCGAAGCGCCGCTCGACGTGCTCGCGCAGCAGATCGTCGCCGAGGTCGCGTCCACCGAGTGGAACGAGGACGAGTTGTATCGGGCATTCACGCGCGCCGCACCGTACTCGCGCCTGCCGCGCGAGCGCTTCGACGCCGTGCTCAAGATGCTCGCCGAGGGCTTCAGCAGCCGGCGCGGCGTGCGCGCCGCATACCTGCACCGCGACGTGGTCGAGGGCACCGTGCGCGGACGGCGCAACGCGACGATGACGGCGACCACTTCGGGCGGCACGATTCCCGATACCGCCGACTATTCGGTCGTGCTCGAACCGCAAGGCATTCACGTGGGCACGGTCAACGAGGACTTCGCGGTCGAGAGCATCGCGGGCGACATCTTTCAGCTCGGCAATCAGTCGTACCGCATCATCCGCGTCGAGACGGGGCGCGTGCGTGTCGAGGACGCGCACGGGCAGCCGCCGACGATCCCGTTCTGGATGGGCGATGCGCCGGGGCGCAGCGACGAGCTGTCGGCGGCCGTGGGCCGCCTGCGCGCGCGCATCGGCGAGCTGCTGGCCGAAGGCGATGCGGCGAAAGGCGACGCGGCGGAAGCGAGCCGCCTCGCGCCCGCGATCCGCTGGCTCGTCGACGAACTGCGCCTGACGCCCGAGGCCGCGCGCCAGATCGTCGAATATCTCGCGCGCGCGCGTGCGGCGCTCGGCACGCTGCCGACGCAGGACACGCTCGTGATGGAGCGCTTCTTCGACGAATCGGGCGGCACACAGCTGGTGATCCACACGCCGTTCGGCAGCCGCGTCAATCGCGCGTGGGGGCTCGCGCTGCGCAAGCGCTTCTGCCGCGCGTTCAACTTCGAATTGCAGGCCGCGGCGACCGACGACGCGATCATCCTGTCGCTGTCGCTCGCGCATAGCTTCAAGCTCGACGAGGTGTGGCGCTACCTGCGCTCGGCGAATGCCGAGCATCTGCTGACCCAGGCGCTGCTCGACGCGCCGCTGTTCGGCGTGCGCTGGCGCTGGAACGCGACGACCTCGCTCGCGCTGCCGCGCTTCACGGGCGGCA
>CAUPOD010000002.1:0-25091 GCA_963512745.1 uncultured Burkholderia sp.
CTGCACGCAAAACGACAGGCTCGGCGGTTTGTTGTACACAATGAAATTGAATTTGCCGCGCGCCTGGGGGTGGGCATTGAATACGTCCGCCAGAATCTCGAGCGCGGTCTTGTCCTGCCAGATGCGCGCATCCTTCCTGAACTTCAGGAAGTGCAGCCAAGACGAGAACTCCAGCTGAGCATAGCCCAAGCTGCCGTCGCTGCCGAGCCGGCGGGCGGTATGGACATAGCCGTGCCGGGGCAGATAACTATGATCCGTTTGCCGAAGCCAGAGCGTGACCGGTTGGGCAATCAGCTGCTTGAGCTCGATGGTTTGGGTCGACAAGTGAACCGTATCGACCACAAATCCGTAATCGCGTCCCAAACGCGAATGGCCTTTGGCGCGCAGCGGCACCAACACGTTGTCGCCCTGCGGCGTATCCAACGTCAGCAGCCGATCGTTCTGAATCAGGCTGTAACTGATTCCTTTCACGTAATCGTACGGATCCATGGCTTCTCTTTGACGTTACGTCAGCACGTGGGTTAGACCAGAATGGCGTCGCCGCTGCGCGGCTTGAGACGAATAATTTCCTGGCCCGTCCGCTTGGAAATTACAACGAGTTGCGTGAAGCTATTGATGTGCACGTAGAGTCCGAAGAAACGGTCAATGACATTAATGAACGTCCCCAAGCTGGCTCCGGCAAAATGATCCTCGTCGATCGTGATGCGGATTTCCAGGCCCCGCACGAACGTTGCAAACGGCTTGCCTTGCATCCACTGGAGCGCGTCGCGCTGCTCGACCGCCACGATGCCGTCGATATGTCGAGCCGAGATCGCGGTATGACGTTGATCGTATAGGCGCAGCATCTCTTTGAGCGCAGCGGCGCCATCCTTGGTCAGCGACACGTGATTCAGCGACAGATGGGAAATCAAACGCCAATGGGCGGCTTGCCGGCGGCTAAATCGCGTCGTCTGAGTCGGTCGCATCAGCAGGGTCACGCGGCCCGCGACATTGCCGCCGGGCAGAAACAGGTCGCCAGCGTCCTGGCCGATCGACAACAGAGGCGGCAGATCCCGGTTCGTGCTAGTCATCTCGATACTCAGCGTATCGGCAACGGGCCGACTCGGATTGAAATCGAGATCGACAATCGAAAGCTCGGTCTCGTAGCCCGGACTGATCTGGGCGACCGTTTCGTTGCGCCGTGCAAACCAATAATGGCCGACATTCGACTGTTCGCCGTGGCGCAACGAATAGAACGGCCGTAGCTCGATGACTTCTTCGAGGCCGCCCTGCTTGCGGACGAGCCGGACCGAGTCGATGGAATAGACCTCATAGCCATATGCATAACGCCCGGCCACGACTACCGGATAGGCGGTGGATTGATGCGTCAGACGCACCGGATCGGCGGGCGTCTTGAAGAGATTCACGACCGGTGTGCAAAACAGCCGGAAGTGGTGCGAGGCCAGCGTATCCAGCATCTTGGCCAGATCGGAATCGGCGCGCACGTCCTGAAGCACGATGTGCAAGGTAAGACGCTGGCACGGACCAGCACCCTGGGCCATGGCCGCCAGATCAAAATCGACGAAATTGAATTTTTCGGGGAACGCGAAGTATTCGGTGAGCAGACGATAGGCCGAATGCGCGCGTGCGGGATAGTCGATCAAGGCGTCCGCGTCGTCGAATCCCACCGGCTGGATAGGAACTTCGGAAAGACGCAGCCAGCGTCCGTTGCGCTCGGGTTCGACATAAGCGGCCAACGTCCGCAGCGACAGACAATCGCTCAGTGCCGCTACCAGCGCCTGGTCGCCGCTCAGATAGGTGCGCAGATTGTCCAGTTTCAAATCGGCCACCGTGAGCTGCGAAGCCGTCGATTCGAATGTGATCGATACCACCCCGGTCGCATTGGGCGGCAGAGCCGTGGCGCTCGGCGCCATGGCGACCGGTATAAAGCGCGCTTCACGAATCCGGACTGGTGCCAGCGTAACGTCGTAAGCAGTGCGGAAGGTGCATTTCACGCCACGGACTTCATGCGAGGCCATCTCGGTGCCACGCTCGACGACAACCGGCTTCGAGAGGTCTTCGAGATCTTGCTTGGGACTGATTTGCGCGATAGAACACGAAGGAAACGGACGTAGATAATGCGGATACATCACCTCCAGCATCGAGTCCGTGAATTCGGCATAGTCATCGTCTAGTCGTTTGTTGAAGCGAGCGCTCAACAACGCAAAAGACTGGATGATGTGTTCGGCGTTCGGATCTTCCGCATGCTCCCCCGTGATCCCGAGCCGGCCAGCAATCTTGGGATAGCGCTGTGCGAATTCACGAGAGTAACGTCGCAAATACGCAAGTTCCCGCTCGTAATACGGTAATAAATCGTCCATCGCTTTCTCTCTGAACGCATCTAAGCATGCGTCACCGAATATTGCTGTATCGCTGGTTGCAGTCGCGCATCGAAATTGACTTTCTCGTTGGCCGACTGGACCACCAGGAGTCCTTCAATCGCAAAAAACAGGGCGTTTGTCGAATGCTGTCGGATTTCGAGTTCCACCTTGACATCGCGCAGGCGGGGCTCATGCCGCGTGATGGCATTCTGAATCGACGCGCAAATGAACTTACGATCGTTATCGCTCGCCAGACTCAAGCCCGAAAAATCGTCGAGGCCATAGGTCAGCACGGACTTCGTGCACTCGGGAAATCCCGCCAGGCGCTCGCCGGAAAAGACCATACGCGTATTCAGCAGCGCTTCAAGATCGCGCGCCACGCTCGCCTTGAGTTCATCCAACGACATGGAGCGCACCATAGGCCCGTCGATCCCGTTCGGATTGTCGTCGAACAACTTGTCGAGCAAGCTCGGTTCAAAACGTTTCATGTCTGTGTGAGCATGGCGAGCCGGAAACACTGCGCGTTTAACGCAATGCTCCAGCCCGCACAGCTTTAAACCGCGTAGGTCTTGTCGTTCTTGGTCAGGCTCCAGGCGCCTTGCGCATTACCGCCCGAGTTTCCGCCGATCTTCTGCTGCGTGTATTTCCACTGCACGGCCGCATACTTCAGCGCGAACGATTCGCTCGGCAGCCCTTCGCCGCTCACCGTGGGCGTCACGTTGGAGATGATCACGTACTTGAGCTTGACCTCGAGATACTTGATGCGCTTACCTTCGCCGTCCGAACGCATGAAATCCACCGTGACCTCGTCGAACGTCGTGCCGCCGGAAGCGTGCTGGTACAGCAGCGGGCTCACCACGTCGATGTCCTTCGTGAACACCATGTCGGCATGCTCGCAACGTTCGGACGTATGGCCGCCGGCCGTCGAGGCCGTCGCCGAGCGCGGCTGGGTGATGGAGTGGCTCCATGAATCGATTTCGATCCAGTTCGCGTGATCCTTGTCCTGCGACTCGCCCTTGAGAACCGGGTTGCCGAATTTCAGATAAATATCTTTCATGCCTACGTGCTCCCGTTAACGTGCTTGTGTTGCGAGCTCGCACACCATGCGCGAACCCAATTAGTTAGTGATGTTTAATAAGTGTCAGACAGAAACCCCCGAGAGGGTTCCGCTTCTTTAGGTATTCGCCGACTTCGGCAGATCCGCCACGAGACGCAGCGAGATCGACAACTCGTCGAGCTGGAAATGCGGGCGCAGGAATGCGACCGAACGGTACGCGCCCGGACGGCCCGGAATCTCCGACACCTGAATCGACGCTTCGCGCAGCGGGAATTGCGCCTTCTGCTCCTGCGTGGCGTTGTCGTCGAGCAAAACGTACTGCGATACCCAGCGATTCAAGAAAACTTCCACGTTCTGCGCCGACGCGAAGCTGCCGATCTTGTCGCGCATCATGGCCTTCAGGTAATGCGCGACGCGCGATACCGAGAAGATGTACTGCAGTTGGGCAGACAACACGGCATTCGCGTTGGCGCTGTCCGTGTTGTATTTCTTCGCCTTCTGCACCGATTGTGCGGCAAAGAACGCGGCGTAGTCCGAATTCTTGCAGTGCACGAGCGGGATGAAGCCGAGGTCGCTGAGTTCCTTTTCGCGACGATCGGTGATTGCGATCTCGGTCGGGCACTTGAGCGCGACCTCGCCGTCGTCGGTCTTGAACGTGTGCGTCGGCAAATCTTCCACGAGGCCGCCGCCTTCCACGCCGCGGATCGCGGCGCACCAGCCGAAATCGTCGAAGGCCGCCGTCAGGCGGGCAGCAAAGGCCCAGGACGCGTTACACCACAGGTATTTGCTGTGATCCGTCCCGTCGACGTCCTCGACGAAGTTGAAGGTCTCGGCAATCTGGCCGTCCTTCGGATTGAACGGCAGACGACCGAGAAAGCGCGGCAGCGTGAGCCCGACATAGCGCGAATCTTCGGAGTCGCGGAACGACTTCCATTTGGTGTATTCGACGGTATCGAATACCTTGCCCAGATCGCGCGGCTTGCCGAGATCGGCGAACGATTCGAGGCCGATCAGTTCCGGCGAAGCCGAAGCGATGAACGGCGCATGCGCGGCCGCGGCGACGTGCGACATCTGCTCGATGAAGTACATGTCTTCGGGCTGGCGCGTCACTTCGTAATCGCCGATCAGCGCGCCGAACGGCGCACCGCCGAACGTACCGAACTCCTCTTCGTACACTTTCTTGAAAAGCGCGCTTTGATCGAATTCGATGGCCGATTTGAAATCGCGCACGATGTCGCGCTTCGGCGCGTGCAGCGCCTTGATCTTGAGCGTCGAACCCGTGTTGGTTTCCGACACGAGGTAGTCGAGGCCGCGCCAAGTGCTTTCGAGGCGCTGAAATTCGGGCGCGTGCATCACTGCGCTCAGTTGATCCGAAATAAGGCGGTCGAGCTCGGCCACACGGGCATCGATCGTGGCCGACAGGTTATCGGACACGATCACCGTACCGTCGAGCACCTGATGCACGAGTTCGCCGATCAGATCCTTCGCGCGCGCATGCTCGGACTCCGAGCGCGCGACTTTGCTCTGTTCGACGATTTCGTCGAGCAACGACGAACCTTCCGCGGTTTGAACGCCCGCGAGCTGGGCTGCGCCTGCTTGTTGTGTCATGGTCGCGCTCCTTATTCGCCTTGACCGTCCGGGCCGCCGGAACCCGTGCCCACGTCGCTCGCGATCGAGTGCAGCTTCTGTGTATTCGACAGCACTTCGCTGAGCAGATCTTCGAGCTTGTCGTTGCCGGCCAGCTTGTTGCGCAGATCGGCAAGCTTGGAACGCGCCTCGATCAGGCGGCGCAGCGGTTCGACCTGGGCCACCACGTTGTCCGGACTGAAATCCTCGATCGAACGGAAACGCAGATCGACGCCGAACCGGCCGCCCTCCTCGCTCAAGCGGTTTTCCACCTGAAACGCGGCGCGCGGCTCGATCGCCTTCATGACGTCGTCGAGATTGTCGCGGTCGATATTGACGAACTTGCGGTCGCGCAGCTTCGGCTGCTCGACCTCCGACTGTCCGGCGAGATCGGCCATGACGCCGACCACGAAGGGTAGCTCCTTGACCTCAATGGCGTCGCCACGCTTGACCTCGTAGGTCAGCTGGACACGCGGCGGCCGCACTTTCTGCAAGCGCTTTTGAATACTTTCTTTCTTCGCCATCGAAGATTCCCCTGTGTGAAATGGGTTGGCCGCCTATCCGGCCTTAGGCCTTACCGACGCAGCGCGCCGAACGGATCGGCCCCGCTACCTCCCGCCGCAGGCGCAGCAGGCGTGGCGGCGGCGGCTTCCGGCGCGGTCTTTTGCACAGCCTTACGTACGATGCGGCGCTTCTTGACGGGCGCGGCCGCCTGCCTGGCCGGCTGCGCGGGCGCCGGGAACAGGTTGTCCTCGCCGAGCGTCTCGCGCAGTTCCTGAGCCAACGCCTGGGCATCCGTCTTGGCGTCGCCTTGCAGCGATGCGTCCTGGCGCAACTCACCGACCGATTCCGTCGCGACGCGCAGGCCGGCCACGGCCAGCACGCTCTTGGCGGCGCGATCCGTCTTGTCGCGTTGCAATGCCTCTTGCGCCGCGACGATCGCCTGGCCGTAGTGCTGCTTGTCGAATTGAATCTGCGCTATACGCGACCACGGCTCCTCGCGCGTCGGATCGGCGGCTGCCAGTTGCTGATAGAGGCCGATCGCCTTGTCCTTGTCGCCGGCCTTCGAGGCCGCATCGGCATCGGCCAGCGCTTTGTCGTATGCCCCCGGAGTGGATGTCAGCGCGCTCTTCGCGCCGTTTTGAGTGGCGCAACCCGCTATCAGCGCACATGCCAGCGCAACACCCGTCAGCTTGGTATAAAACCTGTTTCTCATTATTTATTCACTAACTTGGATTAAATTTATTGGCTCGCCCGCGCGTCTACTATCGACTTACACTCCGGAACGCGGACATAGTACTCGCCACTTTTTGTCAATTCAATGTCTGCATAAAAATATGTTTCATCATAAAGCAACGGTTAATTTGCGGGAATGGTTGCATCCGCGAAATAATTGTCAGCGCAACCATCAAAATGAGAAACAATTGCTGGTAAACGCCGCGACACACAAGTCGAACGCGGTAGCAATTACCGGAAAATAACCGATTCTTATAATTTTTTCTTATCTCGAAATAATAGAGAGGGATTCTCAATTTTCAATCTATGAAGATCTCACGCTTCCTCCTGCTGTCCCCGGTGATAGCGGCCGCAAGCCTGTCCCTGGGCGGTTGCGCCGCCGCGGTACCGGCGCTGGGCAGCGTCGCTTCGACGGCGTTGCAACTCGTCGGCGTCGGCAAACCGGACGTGCCGGATGCCCAGAAACCCCCGCGCAGCGTGCCTGTGACGCTTTTTGCCGCAGACAATCTGAATGCCGCGAACGACGGCAAACCGCTCTCGCTGGTGATCCGGCTCTACACGCTGAAGGATCCCGCCACGTTCGAGCAGGCGCCGCTGGACGCCTTTACCGACCCCGGCAAGGAAAAAAGCGCGCTCGGCGCGGACCTCGTCAGCGTGCGCGAAATTACGCTGATTCCCGGCCAGCATTACCAAGCCACGGAAAAAGTGCCCCGAGACGCTCAGGCATTCGGGATCGTCGCGCTATTCCGCTCCCCCGCGATGCAGCGCTGGAAATTCGCTTTCGATCCGGCCAAATCGGAGAAATCCGGCATAATGATCGGGCTGCATAATTGCGCGATGACAGTAACCAGCGGCACAGTTATTCCGCCTCCGCAAGGGCTGCCGGCCGAATCACTGAATATGCTGTCGGCCGTGACGTGCGGATAACGCATCCAATTGAGATAACTCGCCGAACGCCCTAAACATTCAGCAGCGCGCGGCATATAAGCGATAACGATGAGCTATTCAGAAAAAGTGCTTTGGGGAGAAGGCCAGTTTTTGCGGCCGCAGCACTTCCAGCGCCAGGACACCTATCACGAGGCGCGCCTGTTCGAGTCGATCCGGGCGATCCAGCCGTACAATTGGGGGGTGCGTTCGCTCAAAATCGATCAGGATGCGCTTACCAGCAATATTCTGCGGATCAGCGAGTTGTCACTCGTCTTTCCGGACGGCACGCTCTACTCCGCGCCGCAAGCCGACTTCCCTCCCGCCGCCGTCGCGCTCGACACGTTGCCCGAAGGGCTCAACGAAATTACGTTCTATCTGTCGACGCACCCCATGCGCGAGACGGGCGCAAACTACGTGCAGGATCGCGACGCGGGCTTCACCGCGCGCTATGTGAGTTCGCAAGCGCCCCGCACCGATTTGTTCACGGATGCCGCATCGGCCGAAGTCACGTTCCTGAAGACCAACGTCAAGCTCGTCGCCCACAGCGAGCCGCGCGACCAATTGCTTTCCGTGCCGATCGCGCGCGTGCGCCGCACCGCGACCTCGGGTTTCGAACTCGACGAGAGCTTCGTTCCGCCGAGTCTCGCCATCGAAGCGTCGCCGCTGCTGCAACAGCGTCTGCGGCAGCTCATCGATGCGCTGCAAGCCAAGGTCAATGCGCTGTACGGGTTTCATCGCGAGCCCAGCAAGAACATCATCGAATTCCGCTCGGGCGATATCGCTTCTTTCTGGCTGCTGCACACGGCAAGCAGCGCGTTCGCCGCGCTCGCGCATTTGTACCAGCATCCCGCACTGCATCCGGAGCGGCTTTATCAGGAGCTGTTGCGCCTGGCCGGCCAGCTCATGACGTTCTCCAAGAGCTACGCGCTCGCGGATCTGCCCGTCTATCACCACGACGACCCGGGTGCCGGTTTTGCGCGTCTCGACACCATCGTGCGCGACCTGCTCGAGACCGTCATTTCGACCCAGCATTTTGCGATCACGCTCGAGGAAGTGCGGCCTTCCTTCCATCTCGGGCGCCTCGATTCCGGCAAGATCGACGACAAGACCACGCTCTATCTGGCGGTGTCGGCCAATCTGCCCGCAGTGGAACTCGTCGATGTGGTCCCCGGACGCTTCAAAGTGGGTGCACCGGACGACGTCGACAAGCTCGTGCTCTCGGCCATGCCTGGCGTAAAACTCGTCTATACGCCGCAGGTGCCGCCGGCCATTCCGGTGCGTCCCGGCACCTGCTATTTCGCGCTCGAACCGCGCAGCATGCTCTATGAACGGATGATGCAGTCGCAGTCCGCGATGGTCTACGCGCCGTCGGGCATCGACGATCTCAAACTCGAATTGATCGCCGTCACATCATGACCACCGCCCCGTCCCTATTCGGCGATACGCCGCCTCCGCTCAACGCTTCGCTGGCGCATCACGAGCCTGTGCAAGCGCGCTCGCTGCTCGATCTGATGTACGACGGCTTCTTCATGCAGTTCCTGCTCAAGAACGGGCGCGAGCCCGGTAGTGCGAGCGAGTTCGGTGCGCGCGTACAGCAGTTTCTCGGCGAGTTCGAGCGCGGCGCGAAGAAGCTCGATGTAGCGGCCGAAGACGTGCATATGGCGAAGTTTGCGTTTTGCGCCGCAATCGACGAATTGATCCTGTCGTCGTCGTTCAAGATCCGCGCGGAATGGGAACGCAAGCCGCTCCAACTCGCGCTGTTCGGGGAACAACTGGCGGGAGAGATTTTCTTCTAGTAACTCGAGGAGTGCCGCGCGCGGGGCGTCACGCGGCTGCAGGCGCTCGAGGTGTTTCACATGTGCCTGCTGCTCGGCTTCAAAGGCAAGTACATCTTCGAGGGGCCGGAAAAACTCTCGTATCTGACCGCACGCGTAGGCGACGAGATCGCACGCATGAAAGGCAAGCGCGCGGGGTTCGCGCCGCATTGGGTACTGCCCGATCAGATCGCGCACAGGCTCAAGCACGAAGTGCCGCTGTGGGTCGTCGGGGCCGTGTTCGCGCTGCTTGCCGTGCTGATGTGGCTGGGGATGAGCACCTGGTTGCGAAACCACACGGTGCATACGTTGGCGCCCTATTCGCAGATCATCACGATGGGGCCGGAATCGGCGAATTTGTCGATATCGTTGCCGTAGCGGGATTATCTCGCAGGGCGATAGGCGGAGACCGCCGATTTCGAACGTGCCCGGTCAATTCCATTCCATCCGAAACCGACCGGACAACCGCGCGTATCCCTTGCTTACTTCGCCGTCGGCATCACGAACTCGGCGCCCTTCGCGATGCTCTCGGGCCAGCGCTGCATGACCGACTTCTGGCGCGTGTAGAAGCGCACGCCCTCTTCGCCATACGCGTGCATGTCGCCGAACAGGCTGCGCTTCCAGCCGCCGAAGCCGTGCCATGCCATCGGCACCGGAATCGGCACGTTGATGCCGACCATGCCCACCTCGATGCGGCGGCTGAATTCGCGCGCGATATTGCCGTCGCGCGTGAAGCATGCGACACCGTTGCCGTACTCGTGCGCGTTGACCAGATCGACCGCGTCGCCGAAGTCCTTGACGCGCACGCATGCCAGCACCGGCCCGAAAATCTCTTCCTTGTAGATGCGCATCTCGGGCGTGACGTGGTCGAACAGCGTGCCGCCCGTGAAGAAGCCCGTTTCGCAACCGGGCACGCGCAGGCCGCGGCCGTCGACCACGAGTTCGGCGCCTTCCTCGGCGCCGAGCGCCACGTAGCCCTCGATCCGTTCGAGCGCCTGGCGCGTGATGACGGGCCCCATCTCGATGCCCGGCGTCATGCCGTCGCCGATCTTCAGCGTGCGGGCGCGCTCGGCCAGACGCGGCACGAGCTTGTCCGCGACGTCGCCCACGAGCACCGCCACCGAGATCGCCATGCAGCGCTCCCCGGCCGAGCCGTAGCCCGCGCCGATCAGCGCGTCGACAGCCTGGTCGATGTCGGCGTCGGGCATCACGACCATGTGGTTCTTCGCGCCGCCGAGCGCCTGCACGCGCTTGCCGTGCTGCGCGCCCGTCGTGTAGATGTATTGCGCGATCGGCGTCGAGCCGACGAAGCTGATCGCCTTGACGTCGGGATGCACGAGCAGCGCATCGACCACAGTCTTGTCGCCTTGCACGACGTTGAACACGCCGTCGGGCAGTCCCGCCTCCTTGAGCAGCTTGGCCATGAACAGCGATGCCGACGGATCGCGCTCGCTCGGCTTGAGCACGAACGTATTGCCCGCGGCGATCGCGACCGGGAACATCCAGCACGGCACCATGCACGGGAAATTGAACGGCGTGATGCCCGCGACCACGCCGAGCGGTTGGCGCGTGGTCCAGTTGTCGATGCCGCGCGACACTTGCTCCGTGTAATCGCCCTTGAGCAATTGCGGGATGCCGCACGCGAATTCGATCACGTCGATGCCGCGCGAGACTTCGCCCTGCGCGTCGTCGAACACCTTGCCGTGTTCGGACGTGATGATCGCGGCCAGTTCGTCGCGGTTGCGGTTCATCAATTCGAGGAAGCGCTGCATCACGCGTGCGCGCTGGATCGGCGGGGTGGTGCTCCAGCCGGACAGCGCGCATTTTGCGGCCTCGACCGCGGCTTCCACATCCCGCTGGTCGCCCAGATGCAGCGTGCGCGACGGTTCGCCGAAAGCCGGGTTGTAAATGGGCTGCGTCTGCGTGCCGTGGCCCGCGACCACCTGGCCGTCGATGAAATGGCCCACGTCGGCACGATCGGTATAGCGCTGCATGATGTCTCCTCGGATCCTCGGATTTGGATGCGCTCAGTTTAGGCACGGTTGCGGCGCCGGAAAATAGACTATGCTTGAAATCATTGTTTATTTTTGCGAACAATCATTCGATGGCTACGGAAAACATCGAGCAGCTTTGGCCGCATCTGTATTGGCTCACGGTGCTGGCCGCTCAGGGCAGTTACACGGCGGCGGCCGCACGTCTCGGCGTGAGCAAGGCGGCGGTCAGCCAGCGCATCGCCGAACTCGAACGCGCGGCGGGCGTGCCGCTCGTGCAGCGCACGACGCGTAGCGTGCGGCTCACGGAAGCGGGGCTGCGGCTCGTCGAGGAGACGCGCGGACACTACGACGAGATCGCGCAGAGCTTCGCGGGCGTGCGCGACTCGGCGCAGGCCGTGCGCGGCAGTCTGAGCGTGACGGCGCCGGTTGCGTTCGCTCGGCAGCATCTGGTGCCGTGCATGACGGAGTTTTTAAGGCGGCATCCGGAAGTGCGGTTGCGGCTGGAAGTGTCGGATCGGCTGGTTTCGCTGGCCAGCGAAGGGTTCGATCTGGCGATCCGGCATAGCGCGTCCGTGCCCGAGACGCATGTGGCTTGGCTGCTTTGTCCGTCGCGGTCGGTGCTGGCCGCGACGCCCGAGTATTTGCGTGCGCGTGGGATGCCCGAGCATCCGGAGGGACTGCGCGAGCATGCGTGTCTTTATTACCCGCGTTCGCATAACACGGCGGCGTGGACGTTCGAGGCACGCGCTTCGCGGCGCGGGACACCCGAGCGGTTGACGGTGCCGATCACCGGGCCGTTGTGCGCGAATAACAGCGAGGTGCTGCGCGATGCGGCGCTCGATGGGCTCGGCATTGCGCTACTGCCGGATTTCACGGCGGCGGCGCCGCTGGCGAGTGGCGCGTTGGAGCGCGTGCTGCCCGAGTGGCAGCCGGTGGGGGTTTATGCCGAACAGCTGTATGCGGTCAGGCCGTATGCGGCGCATGTGCCGCGTGTGGTGCACGAGTTTGTGGGGTTTTTGCGGGAAGCGTTTGAGGGTGGGTTTGGGGTCGATGAGGTTGGGCGGCGGGGAGCTGCGAAACTGTAAGTAGAAACGCTCAAGTGCCGTACCTCCTCGTCGCAAAGCATATAAAGCTACATATAAGAAGCAAATATGCGCCTACTAGTATTATTGTGCTACATTTATGAGGCATAAGGAGTGACCTCATGGATTGCACCCTACAGATATTTTTGAACGACCGGTGGATCGACTGCGCCCAGGTCGAATTCAACGGCAGCCTTTGCCAGTGGAATTACTTGGTGACGTATGCCGTCGAGCACACGCATGCCCCTCTTTCTCTGGCCGAGCCCGTAGATATGGACATCCGTGAAAGCCGCACCCTCCCCGCCTTCCTCTACGACCTAGTTCCGCAAGGGGCCGGACGTCGCTTTCTGTTGGGTGAACTGCAGCTAACGGATGATGCGGATGCCGATTTCCCGTTGATGCGCGCGGGCGCATTCAATCCGGTCGGACGCATTCGGGTCGCTGAAGCGGTCGACTATTTTGCGCAGCATGTCGCTCGTCATCCGGATGCACGTGAGTTGCCCGGTTTGACAATCGACGATGTGGCGGGACGTAGCGCGGAATTCGCGGAACGCATGCGCCTGCATGGGATGTTGGGTACAGGCACTACGGGTGTTCAAGGCGCCGCGCCGAAATATCTCCTGACGCGGGACCGGGACGGTCTGCTACATGGAGATGCCGCACTATCCGATGCCGACGCCACGCAGCACCTGATCGCGAAACTACCGCGCGGGAGCAGCGCGGCCGACAGCAAAGTTCTGCGCAATGAGGCCGCGTATATGCGAGTGGCAGCCGCGCTGGGTATCCGCACGCATGCGGATTTACCGTCGCTGCATGGAGACGTGCTGCTCGTACCACGCTTCGATCGCATTGCACGCGACGGAAAAGTCGTGCGCCTCCATCAGGAAAGCGTGGCGTCCATTTTACGGTTGCCTGGGTTCGATAGACGTCCAAGCCTTTTCGAGGTCGTGGCAGGAATTCGTCGTGTCGTAACCGATCCCGCCGCCGAAACACTGGAGTTCCTGAAGCGCGATGTGCTCAATTTAGCGATGCGCAACACGGATAATCATGCGCGCAATACGGCTGTGCAATTGGTCGACGGCAAGGTACAGCTCACGCCGCTGTTCGATTTCGCGCCGATGTATCTGGATCCGGAAGGCATTGCCAGAACGCTCAGATGGTATCGGCCCGACACCCTAGTCGAGTTGATCGATTGGGCCGACGTGCTTGCCGCGCTGCCCGTACCCGAACTAGAACGCGAATTACTCGCACGCGAGCTACACCGGTTTGCCATGCAAATCGAACGGCTGCCTGACATCATGGCGGCACAAGGCGTCGATCATGACATTACCGAGTTTCTAATACCCACGATCGATACGCAGGTGCGCCAATTGAAGGCACTTCAACCGCCCGAGGCACACCATGCCGCGTAGAAACCCGCCTACCCGCGACGAACAGAATGCTCTGCGTCGCGCTTTCTACGAAAGGATCGAGCGAGGCGACATGACAATTCCGGAAGCCATGAAGGCGATGCGCAAGATGACTGGGCTGACTCAAGCCGAGTTCGCTGCCCATCGGGGCGTTAGTCGCCGGGTCGTTCAGGATATCGAACGTGGGACCGGCAATCCAACTGTCGATTCGCTGAATAGCATCGCGAAACTCTTTGGTTTGCAGGTCGGGTTCGTGTCGACTAGGCGCAAGGAGCCGAACTCAGGGGGTTGAGTTGAATCACGCCTAGTCTGCATTCACCGATATTGATTTATTGTCGCCGGCGCCGCCACGCACCGACCAACCACAACAAACCATGAATCCCGGCATCGCCTACGCCTTTATCGCCTTCGTCCTCTGGGGGCTCTTTCCCGTCTACTTCAAGACGCTCCACCAGATTCCCGCGCTCGAGATCCTCGCACACCGCATGGTGTGGTCGCTCGTGTTCGTCCTGGCCGTGCTCGTCGTGCGCCGCCAATGGGCGTGGCTGGGTCCTACGCTGCGCGATAGGCGCGTCATCGCGCGTTTCGTCGCGAGTGCCGTGTTGTTGTCGGCCAATTGGGGCATCTACATCTGGGCCGTGAACGCGGGGCATATCGTCGAGGCGAGTCTCGGCTACTTCATCAATCCGCTGGTCAACGTGTTGTTCGGCTTCGTGTTCCTGCACGAGCGGATGCGGCCGCTGCAATGGTGCGCGGTGGCGCTCGCGACGCTCGGGGTGGCGTGGCTCACTTGGCAAAACGGTGCGCCGCCGTGGATCAGCCTCGCGCTCGCGCTGACGTTCGGCGGGTATGGGCTATTGCGGAAGACTGCGAAGCTCGGGGCGCTCGAAGGTCTCGCGCTGGAGACGGTGGTGCTCTTTCCCGTGGCGCTCGTTTATCTGACGGCGATCGGCGTGGCCGGCGAGAATCATTTCACGCATGCGTCGGTCGGGTTGCAACTGCTTCTGGCGGCCGCCGGTCCTATTACGGCCGTGCCGTTGTTGCTGTTCGCGGCGGCGGCGCGGCGCATTCCGCTCTCGATGCTCGGTTTGATTCAGTATGTGACGCCTACGCTTCAGCTCCTTACGGGCGTGCTGATCTACGGTGAGCCGTTTGGGTCGCTGCGCGCGGTTGGGTATGGGGCGATTTGGGTTGCGCTGGCGCTCTATTCGATGGAAGGGGTGCGGGGAACGTTTGCGGCAGCGCGAAAAAGAAGGTCGTCGTACTGAGTCGTCGGGTATCGGTTGCCCATAACGATAAAACCACGGAACACCATGCATTCCGATCTCTTTATTCGAACCGCGCGCCGCACAGACGCCGATGCTCTTCTATCCTTGTATCGTCAGTTGGTCGACGACAAGAACGTCAACGTCACGCAGTCTCAGATCCAAATTCTCGAAGAAGATTCGCGGACTCGGCTTCTTGTCTGCGAGATCGGTGGAAAGATCCGGGGTACCGTACTCGTAAATCTATGTGCAGATGTGATGTATGCCGGGCAACCTTTTGCAGTAGTCGAAAATCTAGTCGTTGACCAGGAGTGCCGAGGCAACGGCATCGGACAAGCACTGTTATGCGAAGTCGAGCGATTTTGTCTTTCGCGGGATTGCTCGAAGATCATGCTTCTAAGTTCGATGGCGCGCGTTGCTGCGCACCGGTTCTTCGAGCAGGCCGGCTTCCATGGTGATCGGAAGCGCGGGTTCGTTAAGTACCGTTCGCAATTTGCGGAGCCGGATGTACACCGAATCGACTTTCGATTCGTGGAGAGAGGCGATGAATGACTGCATATTCTGTAGGATCGTCAAAGAGCGAAGAGTGTGTGACGAAGTCGTCTTTGAAGATGATCTTGTCATTGCGCTCATTTCGCTTCACCAAAAGCCAAGCAATCTGGGCCATGCCATTTTGCTTCCGAAGGCTCACGTCGAAACTATCTACGAGCTTCCGAGTGAACTAGACGCGGCCCTTATGGCAAGTTTGCGGAGACTCGCAAAGGCCGTGAGATACGCGTTTTCGGCCAACGGGATACAAATTCGCCAGAACAACGGGGCGGCAGCAGACCAGGATGTATTTCATCTACATTTTCACGTCATTCCTCGCTTTCAGAATGACGGTTTCGAGAGCGCTCGTTATGAGCTTTTGTCAACCGAGAAGATGGGGGCGCTTACGAGGCAGTTGCAGTCGGCTCTTTGAACAGCCGGACATCCGCTTCCAGAGAGTTTGAGAGATCGTGTCGGGTTCCAGGCCGACCAGCTACATCTGTATCAAGTCTGGCAATCGCTCGTCATCCTCTCTTGATTAAGCAGCCCACTCTTCATACTGCACCAACGCAGACGCAATATGACCCGACGGCTTCCAGAGGCACGCACGCTGGTCCGAATCGGTGTTGTTGACTGAGTTGCCGTTGGCGCGCCGCTTCGTCGCCCAGACGGTGCTTCGTTCCGGCAATGCGTCGTAGCTGAATCTTCGCCTAGCCTGCTCCACACGCGATGGGACAGCGCATGCCGCGCGTCCCACCTGCGACGAAGGTCTTACCTCAATCCGAAATAGCCCAGAACGAACAGAACGATAACCACGGCGCCTACGAGCCAGATGATGCTGTTCATGACAGCCTCCTTAACGATAAGCCACGCGACGCGTCGGTCGCGACCCCATGACAAAAAGTCTTGCGGCATCTGACGTTCTGTCACTAGAAGGGCGTGCTACGTTGCGCCGGTTTTCTGTCGCAAATGCTTGCCGCGCGAGAACGGCCCGAAAATCGTTGGTGCGCACAGTTGGTAGCCGTACGTTCTCACGACCGAAGGGAGAGGTCTGTACGGTGGCGGGTAATGACTCTGACCCCGAAGCGTCGAATCATAGTTGCGGAGCCTAAGCCCGACTGACACGCTGGCAGGCCGAGCGGAACGAACCGATTCCGCTAGTCCATAGCCACAATTCAAAGCGTCACGGCTTGCCCCGTCCGCAAGGACTCCCGCAACGCACATCCAATCCGCGTGGCCTCACAAGCATCGGCCAAGGTCGCCCCGCTCTGTTGCGGCGTATGCCCTTCGCGCCGCGCACGCACCGCCGCCACAAACGCCCGCGCCTCGATCAGAAATGCCTCCTCGAAGCGCTCGAAGAAATCGGGCGTGCACGTATTGCGGATCCCCGTCGCATCGTAGATCTCGACGCGGTCGCGGCGCGGATTGCGGCCGATCGTCAGCGCGCCCGCTGTGCCGATCACCTCGCTCGAACTGTCGTTGCCGTGCGCCATCGTGCGCGACGCGTAGAACATCGCGAGCTGGCCGCCCTCGAACTCGCAGATCGCGACGCCGTTATCGACATCGCCCGCCTCGCGCAATCCCTCGTGCAGCGCAATCGTGCCGCTCGCATACACGCGCTTCGCACGTGGATTGCCGAGCAGCCAGCGGGCGACGTCGATGTCGTGCACGGTGCAGTCGAGAAAAATCCCGCCCGACGTGGGCGCGAAGCGCACGAAGAAACCGTTCGGATCGTTGAGGTCGGTCGTCTGCGAACGCACCAGGAACGGCCGGCCGATCGCGCCGTCCTGAACGCGCGCATACGCATCCTGGTAACTCGGATCGAAACGCCGCATGAAACCGATCGTGACTTGCAGATGCGTATAACGCTCGGCCTCGGCGACCACGCGCGCGCACTCGGCGGGATCGAGCGACAGGGGCTTTTCGCAAAACACGTGCTTGCCGGCGCGCAAGCCTTCCAAAATCTGCTGCGCGTGCAGCGACGAAGGCGTGACGAGCCAGACTGCGTCGAGCGACGCATCGGCCAGCATCTCCACGTATTCGCGATACTGCTGCACACCGGGCAGTTCGGTGCCGGCCCAGTCGAGATCGGCATCGAGCGGGCTGCACACGGCTGCCAACTGCGCGCCAGGCACCCGTTGCGCGAGATTCGTCGCATGGCGGCGGCCGAGGCGCCCCAAGCCCGCGACACCGATGCGCACGGGCTGTGCGGACGCCCGACCCGCCACGGCTTGCTGTACTGCCATTGCTTTGTCTCCTCTCATGTTCGGGCGCGACGCCTGCGCCCCGGCTATCCGCCGCTCACTCAACCCAGCTTCACGGCTCGCCCTTCCCGCCACGACTGCGTCGCGGCCTCAGCCAATTCGAGCGCCTTGAGCCCGTCCGTGACCGTCGTCGCAACCGGTTCGCCGCGCAGCACGGCCGCGCAGAAGTGCTCGATCTCGCGCGCATACGCGGCGCGATAACGTTCGAGAAAAAACGCCTCGGGCACGTCCTCCGACACCGCCTGCTTCGACCACGCCACCACTTCGGTCGGCCGCACATTGCCCGCCTGCAGCATGCCCTCGCTGCCGAGCACCTCGAAGCGCTGGTCGTAGCCATAGGCGGCACGGCGCGAGGTATTGATCTGGCACAGCCGGCCGCTCTTGGTGCGGATCGTCACGGCCGTCGAATCGACATCGCCGACGCTCGCAATCGCGGGATCGGTCAAACAACCGCCCGTGGCATGCACGGTCTCGGCCTCGTCGCCGAGAATCCAGCGGAAGATGTCGAAATCGTGGATCAGCATGTCCTTGAAGATGCCGCCCGAACGGCGCAGATAGTCGAGCGGCGCGGCGCCCGGGTCGCGGCTCGTCACGATCAGCATCTCGGGTGCGCCGATCTCGCCTGCTTCGAGGCGCGTCTTGAGCGCGGCGAACGTGGGATCGAAACGGCGCTGGAAGCCGATCATGCAGACCACGCCCGCGCGTTCGACGGCTTCGGCACACGCACGTGCGCGTTCCAGCGTGAGGTCGACGGGCTTCTCGCAGAAGATATGCTTGCCCGCGGCGGCCGCGGCCATGATCAAGTCGGCATGCGTATCGGTGCTCGAACAGATCAGCACCGCGCCGACCGCCGCATCGCCGAGCGCATCGGCCGTCTCGACAACCTGCGCGCCGTATTGCGCGGCGACTTCGGCCGCGGCTTCGCGATTCGTGTCGATCACGTACTTGAGCCGCACGCCCGGCTGGCGCGCGAGGTTCGCCGCGTGAATCCGGCCGATGCGGCCTGCCCCGAACAACGCCACTTCGAGCGGCGCGCCGTTTGCTTCAGTCATCGTATTCTCCAATGTCGGTCACTTCTTCTACGTTGAGTTCGAGCCGGTACGCGAGCGCGATGAACAGCGCCTGGCACAGGCAGAACGTGCTGGTCAGCGAGCGGAACGCGAATGCGCTGCCCTCCTTCACGCATAACTGCGCGCTCGCGTGGCGCGCGAGCGGCGAAAGCCTGCTGTCGGTGATCACGAGCGTCTTCGCCTGGTGATGCTGTGCGACGCGCAGGCAGTACTGCGTTTCCTTCCCATACGGCGCGAAGCTGATCGCGATCACGACGTCGCCGCGGCGCACGCTGCGGATCTGCTCGCGGTACATGCCGCCGAGCCCCGACACGAGATGCACGCGCTTGCTCGTATGCTGCAGCGCATAGACGATGTAGTTCGCGACCGGAAACGAGCGGCGTACGCCGACCACATAGATGTTGTCGGCGTGCTGCAGCATCTCGACGGCGGCGTCGAACTGGGCGTCGTCGAAGCCATCCTCCAACTCGTCGAGGCCGTTGCGGCACGCGCCGATGAATTCGCGCGCCATCGCGCCGCCCGAGGTCGCGTCCACCTTCTCGTCGATCAGTTGGCGAATACGCTGCTGATAACTGGTGCTCGACGCGGCATTGCCCGCGAACGCCTGCCGGAAAACGGCCTGCAGATCCGAAAACCCCGAAAAACCGAAACGCTGCGCGAAGCGCACGACGGCCGACGGATGCACGCCGCACGCGGCGGCGATGTCGCTCGTGCGGTCCATCATCACGCTGCCGCGATTCTGTTCGAGGTAATTCGCGATGCTCTTGAGCTGACGCGGCAGCGCCTCGTAATCCTGCTCGATGCGCTGCATCAATTCGTCGATCCCGCTTGCCGGCTGGTTGCTGTCTTCCGCCATGCTGTTCTCCCTTAATTCCGTATTGCACCGCAGCGTGCGCGCCTTATCTCACAAGGCTTCGCAGCAGGGCCTGCGCGCCGATTATAGGAAGCCGCCGTCTCAAATGGAACATATTTTCCATTTTTATTTTTTATGCATTTTTTATTGCAATCGATGCGGCGATGACCTAATCTTGGTGGCGAGCGATGGCCTCACGATGGCCGGTGCGCTCGGTACAAAACGACAACAGATAGGTGGAGACAATGACACTTGGCAAGAGCAAGAAGCGGCTCGCGGCCGCTGCACTCGTCCTCGCTGCGGGCCTCGGCTTTCATGCCTCGGCGCAGGCGGAACAACCCCATTTCGTGCTGATCAGCCACGCGCCGGATTCCGACTCGTGGTGGAACACCATCAAGAACGCGATCAAGCAGGCCGACGAAGACTTCAACGTCCAGACCGACTACCGCAACCCGCCGAACGGCGACATCGCCGACATGTCGCGCCTGATCGAACAGGCCGCGGCGCGCAACTACGACGGCGTGATCACGACGATCGCGGACTACGACGTGCTCAAGAACGCGCTCGGCAAGGTCACGGCCAAGGGCATTCCGCTCGTGACGATCAACTCGGGCACCGAGCAGCAGAGCCAGCAGCTCGGCGCGATCATGCACGTCGGCCAGCCCGAATACGTGGCGGGCCACGCGGCCGGCGAGAAGGCCAAGGCGGCCGGCGTGAAATCGTTCGTGTGCGTGAACCACCTCGCGACCAACACGGTGTCGTTCGACCGCTGCCGCGGCTTCGCCGATGCGCTCGGCGTGGACTACAAGAGTTCGACGATCGATTCGGGCACCGATCCGACCGAGATCCAGTCGAAGGTCGGCGCGTATCTGCGCAACCATCCGAACACCGGCGCGATCCTGACGCTCGGCCCGCTGTCGGCCTCGCCGACGATCAAGGCCGTGCAGCAGATGGGCCTCGCGGGCAAGATCTATTTCGTCACGTTCGACTTCTCCGACGATATCGCGGCCGCCATCCGCAGCGGCACGATCAAGTTCGCGATCGATCAGCAGCCGTACCTGCAGGGCTATATCCCGGTCGCGGTGCTCGCCATCGTCAAGAAGGACCACACGACGGACCCGGCCAAGATCCGCGCGGCCCTCGAAGCCAACCCCAAGTTCAAGGCACGCCTCGAAACCTACGGCCTGCAACCGTCGTACGGGCCGCGCGACATCCGTTCGGGTCCGGGTTTCATCACGCAGGACAACATCGACAAGGTCGTCAAGTACGCGGGTCAGTACCGTTGATCTGAAGTAGGCGTCATCGCAACGAGGCGCGGTTCGCAGCGGGTTGGGCAAGTGCCCGCCGCCGCGCCGTCCGCCGCCCGCACCGCCCGTCCCTTCTCTTCATGCGGAAGGGGCCGGCGGCGCCCGCGGCTCTCAAGGAGGCATCATGGGTGTAGCGAGTAAATACCTTCACGCGTCGTCCGGCGACAAGGCGCACGGGCCCGACGCGCCGCGCCGGCCCGAGGCCGACGACGAGCGCGTGCGGCGCGAGTCGCGCTTCGGCAAGCTGCTCGGCCGGCCCGAGTTCGCGGCCATCTCGGGCACCGTGCTGGTATTCGCCGTGTTCGCGCTCGGCGCGGGCGGCTCGGGCATGTTCGCGCTCGACGGCGTGATGAACTGGTCGCAGGTCGCGGCCTATCTGGGCATTTTGTCGGTGGGCGCTTGCCTGCTCATGATCGCGGGCGAATTCGATCTGTCGATCGGCTCGATGATCGGCTTCGCGGGCATGATGGTGGCGCTGCCGACCATGTATCTCCACTGGCCGATCGCGCTGTCGATCCTGTTCGCGTTCGCGGGCTCGGTCGCGCTCGGCGCGCTGAACGGCTATCTCGTGGTGCGCACGCGCCTGCCGTCGTTCATCGTCACGCTCGCGTTCATGTTCATCCTGCGCGGGCTGACGCTGGCGCTGTCGGTCATGATCGCGGACCGCACCATCGTCTCGGGCGTCGGCGACGTCGCGCAAAACGACGCGGTGGTCAGCTTCCTGTTCCACGGCGCGGCGTTCAAGGGCCTGTTCGGCTGGCTCGCGCAGCACGGCATCGGTTCGCTGCTGGAGAACGGCCAGCCGCTCGTGCCGGGCATTCCGAAGGTGATCCTGTGGTGGCTCGCGCTGGTCGCGGTCGGCGGCTTCGTGCTCGCGAAGACGCGCCAAGGCAACTGGATCCTCGCGAGCGGCGGCGACGAGAAGGCCGCGATGAACATCGGCGTGCCGGTCAAACGCATCAAGATCTCGCTGTTCATGCTGACCGCGTTCTGCGCGTGCCTGTTCGCGGTGCTGCAAGTGTGCGACGTCGGCTCGGCCGCCGCCGACCGCGGCATGCAGAAGGAATTCGAGGCGATCATCGCGGCCGTGATCGGCGGCACGCTGCTCACGGGCGGCTACGGCTCGGTCGTGGGCGCGGCGTTCGGCGCGCTGATCTTCGGCGTGGTGCAGATCGGCATCACCTACACGAACATCGATTCGGACTGGTTCCGCGTGTTCCTCGGGCTCATGCTGCTGCTCGCCGTGCTGTTCAATCACTACGTGCGCCGCCGCGTCGCGCAATCCTGAGCGGAGACGACCATGTCCGATACCCCCAATCAAAACGGCGCCGACGTGATCCTCGCGCTCGAAGACGTGAGCAAATACTTCGGCAAGGTGATCGCGCTGAACGGCGTCACGCTGCGCCTGCGGCGCGGCGAGGTGCACTGCCTGCTCGGCGACAACGGCGCCGGCAAATCGACGCTGATCAAGACGCTGGCCGGCGTGCATCAGCCGACCACCGGCGAATATCTCGTGGACGGCAAGCCCGTGCGCTTCGATTCGCCGCGCGATGCGCTCGATCTCGGCATCGCCACGGTCTACCAGGATCTCGCGCTGGTGCCGCTGCTGTCGGTGGCGCGCAATTTCTTCATGGGGCGCGAACCGCGCCGCAAGCTGTTCGGTTTCATCGACGTGATGGATCTCGACGAGAGCGCGCGCGTATCGCGCGACAGCCTCGCCGAAATGGGCATCAAGGTGCGCGATCCGCATCAGCCGATCGGCACGATGTCGGGCGGCGAGAAGCAATGCCTGGCGATCGCGCGCGCGATCCATTTCGGCGCGCGCGTGCTGATTCTCGACGAACCGACGGCCGCGCTCGGCGTCAAGCAGAGCTTCAACGTGCTCAAGCTGATCCACAACGCGCGCGCCAAGGGCATCTCGGTGATCTTCATCACGCACAACGTGCACCACGCCTATCCGATCGGCGATTCGTTCACGCTGCTCAACCGCGGCCGCTCGCTCGGCACCTACCGCAAGGAAGAGATCAGCAAGAACGAAGTGCTCGACATGATGGCGGGCGGCGCCGAGATGCAGAAGATGATCGAGGAACTCGACGGCGCGACGATCTGAATCCGACCGCGGGGCCTTCTTCTCCGAACCGGGACCGGGCCCCGCAAGACACACGACATACCAGGAACGCACATGGCACTTACCCGCTCTCCGGCCCCGCCCGGGCGCTGCGCGCCGGGCCGCAATCTCGACCTGATCTGCCTCGGGCGGCTCGGCGTCGATCTCTACGCGCAGCAGATCGGCGCACGGCTCGAAGACGTCGGCAGCTTCGCTAAATATCTCGGCGGCTCGTCGGCCAACATCGCGTTCGGCGTGGCGCGGCTCGGCCTGCGCTCGGCCATGCTCACGCGCGTCGGCGACGATCACATGGGCCGCTTTCTGACCGAAACGCTGGCCAAGGAAGGCTGCGACACCAGCCGCGTGCGCGTGGATCACGAACGGCTCACGGCCATGGTGCTGCTCGGCATCAAGGACCGCGACACGTTCCCGCTGATCTTCTACCGCGAGGACTGCGCCGACATGGCGCTCGACGAGAACGATTTCGACGAGGCGTTCATCGCATCGTCGAAGGCGCTGCTGATCACGGGCACGCATTTCTCGACCAAGCAGGTGCACCGTGCGAGCCTGCGCGCGCTCGACTGCGCGCGCCGCAACAACGTGCGCACGGTGCTCGACATCGACTACCGCCCCGTGCTGTGGGGGTTGACGGGCAAGGCCGACGGCGAGACGCGCTTCATCGCGAACCAGGACGTGAGCGCGCATCTGCAGCACATCCTGCCGCTGTTCGATCTCGTGATCGGCACCGAGGAAGAGTTCCGCATCGCGGGCGGCCGGGAATCGCTCCAGGCATCGCTCGCGGCCGTACGCGAACACACGGCCGCGACGCTCGTGCTCAAGCGCGGCGCACTCGGCTGCCAGATCATCGAGGGCGCGGTGCCCGCTTCGCTCGACGAGTTGCCGATGCAGCGCGGCGTGCAGGTCGAGGTGCTCAACGTACTGGGCGCGGGCGATGCGTTTGCCGCGGGCTTCCTGTCCGGCTGGCTGCGCGACGAGCCGGTCGAGGCATGCGCGCGCACGGCGAACGCGTGCGGTGCGCTCGTCGTGTCGCGGCACGGCTGCTCGCCCGCGATGCCGACGCAAGCCGAACTCGATTACTTCCTGCGCGAAGCGGCGGCCGATCCCCGGCGCATGCGCCGCCCCGACCGCGATGCAACGCTCGCGCGCCTGCATCGCGTCACGCCCGCGCGCACGCCGCGCGACGAGATCCTCGGCTTCGCGTTCGATCACCGCAATCAGCTGTTCGAGCTCGCGCAGCAGACGGGCGCGGACGAGGCGCGCATCGTGCAACTGAAGGACCTGTTCGTCGAGGCCGTCGCGCGGACCGAAACGGCCCTCGGCCTGCAAGGCCGCATCGGCGTGCTGATCGACGGCCGCTACGGCCAGGACGCGCTCAACGAAGCGACCGGCCGCGGCTGGTGGATCGGGCGTCCCGTCGAACTGCCGGGGTCGGTGCCGCTCGTGTTCGAAGGCGGCCGCTCGCTCGGCACGACGCTCGCGAGCTGGCCGCTCGAACAGACGGTCAAGTGCCTCGTGCAATACCATCCCGACGAACCGCTCGAACAGCGGCTCGAACAGGAGGCGCAACTGCGCGCGCTCTACGACGCGACTCAGGCGAGCGGGCACGAACTGCTGCTCGAAGTGATTCCGCCCAAGCTGAACGGCGCGCCGAATCCGCCCGACACCGTCTATCGCGCGCTCAAGCGCTTGTACAACCTCGGCATCTATCCCGAGTGGTGGAAGCTCGAACCGATGGACGCCGCGCAATGGCGTGCGGTCGACGCGCTGATCGCCGAGCGCGATCCGTACTGCCGCGGCGTGGTGCTGCTGGGCCTGTCCGCGCCCGTCGAGCAATTGGTCGAAGGCTTCCGCGCGGCGAGCGCCTCGCGCACGTGCCGCGGCTTCACGGTGGGCCGCACGATCCATCACGAACCCGCGCGCGCATGGCTCGCCGGAGAGATCGACGACGGCGAACTGATCGCCCGAGTGCGCCGCACCTTCGAAGCGCTGATCGCGGCATGGCGCGCCACGCGTGCCGACACGCGCGAGGAGCAAGCCGCATGAACCATCCGCACGCATCCCCGCTGCAAGATCCCGCGTTGGGCGCCGCCGCGCCGGCCTCGGGCGCCGCGGCCGGCACCATTCGCCTGACCGCCGCGCAGGCGCTCGTGCGCTATCTCGCGGCGCAGCGC
>CAUPOD010000003.1:0-22512 GCA_963512745.1 uncultured Burkholderia sp.
TGTTTTTATTCTGGGGTTTTTTGATCGGCGGGGCGGCCCCCGCCGCCGCCACAAACACACGCGCAGCCCGGCACCCGCCCGGCAAGGAAGACAACGACGGCATGTACGACCTCGAAACTTAGCGTTGGCGGAGCGCGCGGAACCAGCGCGCCGTCTCGGCCAGGGCGGCCTCGGTAGTATAGGGCGGCCGCCAGCCGAGCACGCCGCGGATGCGCGCGGAATCGACGCGCAGATCGCCGGTCAGGCGCTCGATTTGCATGCCGCGGCCCGTCAGCCGGCCGAGCGCGCGCAACAGCACGAGCGGCACCGGCAGCAGGCGCGCGGGGCGCCCGAGATGGTAGCCGATTTGCGTGAGCAGCCCCGGCATCGTGAGCGCCGGCTCGTCGGCCACGTGGAAACAGCCGTGCCGCGCGCGCGGGTCGGTCGCGCATTGCGCGAGCGCGTCGGCGAGGTTGCCCGCATAGACCAGGCTGCGCCGCGCGCGCACGGACGCGAGCGGCAGCGGCAAGCCGCGCCACACCGCGTTCATCATGCTCAGGAAGTTGGCGCGCACGCCGGGCCCGTACACGAGCGGCGGCCGCACGATCACGGTGTCGAGCCCCAGCGTCTCGCGCAGCGCGATCAACGCGCGCTCGGCCTCGAGCTTCGAGCGGCCGTACGCGTCTTGCGGCGCGGGAATCATGGTCTCGGTCAGCGGTTCGCCCGGATCGGTCTCGGCCAGCGCCTTGATGCTGCTCAGAAACACTAAGCGCGGCACGCCGTGCGCGGCCGCAGCGCGCGCGACGCGCAGCGTGCCGTCGACGTTCGAGGCGCGAAACGCCGCATCGGGATCGGGCGCGTCGTCGTGCATCACGTGCACGCGCGCGGCCAGGTGGATCACGCAAGCGGGCCGCAGCGCGGCCGGCCACGCGGCTTCGATGCCTTCGAAATCGGCTGCCGGATGGACCCATTCCTCGACACCCGGCGCGCACGTGCCCGCGCGCCGCACACAGCCCGTCACGCGATGGCCGGCCTGCAGCAGCGCGCGGCTGAGCGCCTGCCCGACGAAGCCGTTCGCGCCGGTGACGACGACGTGACTCATAGCCATTTCCAGCCGAAACGCGAGAAGAACTTGAACGCCGACGCGCAGAACATACGGATATGCCGCCAGCCCTTGCGCCCCGCCCCGCCGCCGTAATGACGGACCCGCACGGCCGGCACGTAAGCGAGCTGCGTGACCTCGCGCGCGCGCAGGCTCAAGTCGTAATCCTCGAAATACAGGAAGTAGCGGGGATCGAACCCGCCGAGCCGGCCGAGCACGTCGTTGCGGAACAGCATGAAGCAGCCGCTCACGATCGGCGGATTCCAGACCACGTCGCGGTCGTTGATCACGTCGCGCATCTCGTAGCGGTCGAGACGCGCGCGGAAATACGCGCGCAGCCGCGCCGGCAGGAAACCGCGCACGAACAGGTCGAGCACGGCCGGGTAGCGGCGACACAGATATTGGAGCGCGCCGTGCTCGTCGTCGATGCGCGGCGTGAGCAGGCCGGCTTCCGGGTGCGCCTCGAGAAACGCGAACGCGTGCACGAGCGCGTCGGGCTCGATGTCGATGTCGGGATTCAGGATCAGGTGATAGCCCGAACTCGATCCGAGCGCGAGGTTGTGCCCGCGGCCGTAACCGACGTTGCCTCGGCCGCGCACGATGCGGCACGGCTGCACGGGCGGCTCGTAGGTAGCGGGCAAGCCGCCGTTGTCGATCAGTTCGACCGCCAGCGTCCAGCCCGGCTGCGCTTGCGCGAGCGCGGCGAAAGCGGTGGCGAGGTCGGCGAGCGTGCGGCTCAATTGAGCCTGATCGGGGTGATAGACGACGACGGAAACGGTCAGACTGCGGGGGGACGATTCGGGCGTATTCGCAACGCGCATGGGCTCACGGATTCGATTGGCAATGGGAGAGGCGCCGCCTAGCTACCGCGAACGGAATTCTGACGTGCGAGCCGGCACGCATTTTACCCGCTCCCGGCCCGGCAGCCCAAAACGGGCGCCCGAGCGGGACGCCCGCGCCGAGCAACAAATCCACGTGACGCCGGCGCGGGCGACGCGCCGGGCACGGCGGGACGGTCGATTAAGTCGCGGCCGACCCTTTGCCCGCGCGGCCGACCTTCAGATCGAAACCGAAGAGCAGCAGTCCCAAAACCAGCAGCGCGGCCGCCCACGTCATATGGGGCGGAATAAACCGGAACGCCACGGCCGAGCGTCCGGCCGGCAAATCGATCGCTTGGAAAATTTCGCCGACACGCCGCACCGGCATCGGGTTGCCGTTCACCGTCGCGGTCCAGCCGGGCATATACATCTCGAGCCGCGTCAGCGGCACCGCCTGCGCGCAGTCGGCATCGAGAGCGTCCCGAGTGCGCGCATGCAACGCGCAGCCCGGCGCGGAAAAATACGGCGCGGAATCGGACAGCGCGAAGATCTGCATGGCCGCGTCGCCGTACACCTGCCTCACCCCCGCCGCGCGATGGCTCTCTACATACTGCGCGAAGGACGCGAACGGTTTCTGATCGAGCGCGCCGCTGGGCACGAGCACGTATTCGACACCGATTTTCCGGTAGGCGTCGACATTCGATACGAGATTATCCGCCGCCGAAGGTCCGTTGGGATCGGCCCGGCTCACGCCGGTAAACAGTATCGGCGGCGCGTTGCCGTCGAGATGCCGACCGACATAATCCGTCCATTCGCGGGGAATCGGCAAATCGTTGTGATTGATCGAGGCGAGACCGAAATACGAACCGTAGTTGGGCCCGAGCGGCCCCAAGGTGACGAACCGCTGAAAGCCGATATGGCTTTGCAGGTAACGTACGCCACCCAATTCGAGCTGGCCGCGCGAGGGGTGACTCAGCGTCGGCACGACAAAATAAAGCACCGCCTCAAACGCCATGACGCAGGCGACCCCGCACGCCTTCGATCGCGCCGATATCGGCAGCAACGTGCACGCGACGACGACCGCCACGGCAATCGCGATATAGATCAAATTCCCGACCAAGGGCGTGCCATGCAGCGGGAAATGGCGCGCATGCGTAAGCAGCGCCAGCCCGCCGCCCGCAGCGATGACCACGGCAGCCGCGGCCAGCGCCCGCTTTCCGTTGATCCCTCGTTCGATCTCGGTCAACCCGAAACCGGCCAATACGGCCAGCGCGAATTCCCAGGACGGCGGCAGATAACGGTAATACGCTGCCGATTTCAATCCGGGGACGAGATGCAGGATGATGTTGGCGCCCGGCATGCCGTATGAAATGCCCACCGCCACGGCAATCCATAACGCCAGCGCGATACGCAACCCGCGCATCGCGCGCCCGCCGATCCCGCACAGCGCGACGATCAGCAGCATGCAGCCCGCATAGCCGCCCACCGACCCCCAGAAACTATTGAAATCGGGCACGAGAAAGATACGGTCGAACGCGTACGGCACGAGCACGGCCAATAGAAACGCGGGATCCAGCGACACGGCGGCAAACCCGTCCGCGCCGTGGCCGCCGACGTTGGCCCACGGCAAATAATCCGCAAATGCCACGAGGATCGGCGCGGCAATCGCCAGCGCCGCCGTGCCGCCGAGGGCCACGCGGAACAGGAACCGCACACGCAGTTCGCGCGCAAGCGTAAACGTGCGCACCAGCGTCCACATGAGGATCAGCAGGCCATCCAAATACGCGACCTCGGGAAAGCCTGCGTAAAGCGAAAGCGCCAAGCCGACCGTCAGCCATGCCGCGCCGCCGCGGCGCCCCGCCTCGATGCGCTCGCGGATGGTCTCGATGCCGAGCAGCGCCACCGGTAGAAACGCAATCGGATTGATCACGGCATTCGCGAGCCACGCATACGTGCCGTTGAACTGAAACACGATGCCGGCGGCGCATGCCGCGAGCGGCGTGCAGCCGAGCTTGCGCAACAGCGCGAAGGTCGAGAGGCCCGCGATGATTTGCAGACAGATATGCATGTACAGCTGGCCGCCGGGCAAAACCAGCAGCCATGCCAGCGGAAACAGCGCCGCGGCCTGCATTTCGCCGGCGAGCGGCGCGCCGACGCCCTCGTAGTGATTCCACCATGGGAACACGCCGCTCAGCACATCGGCTGCCGCCCGGTAACCGAGCGCCTGACTCGTGAAGCCGATATTGGGATCGGCCGTCGGCAACGGCGGATAGCCGCTGAACGGCCCCGGATGCAGATGGCTCGAGAGGCTCGCGTACAGCAGCGCGGGATCGCTCTTCAGGAAGCCCAGCAGCTCGGGCGCACGTACGATGCACGGGAGACATATCAGCCAGATCACACAAGTGAACGCGCCGAATAATTTCGATTTTTCCGTCACACGCACCTTTTCGTTTGAGCGCGGCTTCGCGCAGCGCCGCATCCGCCGGCGGCCTGCGCACGGCCTAGAGGTCCGTCCGCTTATCTGAACACCCAGAATTTCGCGGAACAGAAATTGATGATCATGCCGCCGACGGATCCGGCGCCGAGCGCAATCATCGGCGTAAAGTGATGCGGCGGTAGAAGCCAGATCAACCAGGCATAGATGCCGTAATTACAGATCCCGCCCGCCGACATCGCCAGCAGATAATGAAGCCACTCCCGCCACGCGGATTCCTTCTGGTAGGCGGAGAACGTATAGCGCCGATTGATGCGCCACGTCACGAATACCGCGAACAGAAACGAAATCAACCGCGCCGCGTACGGATTAAGGCCCAGCGCGAGCAGCGCATACAGGACGCCGGCATCGGCCGCGAAGCCGGCCGCGCCCGCGATGCCGAACTGCACCAGCTGCTTGATGTATCCCGCCAAGCCGCGTTGCGCGCGCGCTTCGGGATCAGCCCTCATTTGCGTGGCGCACAGGGCGCAGCAGCGGAATCGCCAGATAAGCCAACCGCTTCACCTCGTTGCGGCCGCGCGTCACGGTATCGAGCACGATGCCGCACGTCAGCAGGATCCCGCCGAACAACGTCAGCCCCGTGCAGAAGATGGCGGTCGGCACTCGCGGCACCAGCCCGGTCTGAAGGTAGGTTTCGAAAAGCGGAATGGCCAATCCGAGCGAAATCGCCATGCAGATCAGGAAGCCGCCCATGAAAAACGCAAACGGCCTCTCCGATTTGAACAGCTTCATGATGGTCATCAGAATCCGGAAGCCGTCGCGATAGGTATTGAGCTTGCTCTCCGAACCCTCCGGCCGAGACTTGTACTGGGTATCGATTTCCGCAACCGGCATGCGCAAACCCAGCGCATGCACGGCGAGTTCCGTTTCGATTTCGAAACCGGCCGAGTGCGCGGGAAACGTTTTCGCGTAGCGGCGCGAAAAAATCCGGTAGCCCGACAACATGTCCTTGAAGGTGCGCCCGAAAATCGTCGCCGCGCATTGCGTGAGCAGCACATTGCCGAAACGGTGGCCGAGCCGGTAGGCTTCGCGCTCGTCGCTGACTCTCGCGCCCACCACCATATCGAGGCCGTCATCGAGCAAGCGGTCGATCAGCGCGGGCGCGATCGACGCGTCGTAGGTCGCGTCTCCATCGACCATCACGAACACGTCCGCATCGACATCGGCGAACATGCGCCGCACCACGTTACCCTTGCCTTGCAGCGGAACGGAAACGACCCGCGCGCCAGCCGCACGCGCGATAGCCGCGGTATCGTCGGACGAATTATTGTCGAACACGACGATCTGAGCGTCCGGCAAGTGCTCGCGAAAATCGCGGACGACTGCCGCGATGGCGGCCGCCTCGTTGTAGCAGGGAATCACGACGGCCACATTGGGAGAACGGCTGCGGCTCTGGATCTGCACGGACATAGGGAGAAGTTTTACGAAAGATTCAAGCGGCACCGGCATGCGGGCCGACTTGAAAGTGAAGGTCCGAAAAAGTGCGCTGCCGGCGGGCCAGCGCGGCCGCGCGCATCGAGGGCGCCACGGCGGTGAGGCTTTTTTCGGGTTGTAGCACCGGTCTCGCGGTTGGAGTTGGCCGGCGCGGTGTAATTTTCCGCAAAATTTATTACATCCGGATGCACTCTGTCAATTCCAACCCGTCGGCTACACTTCCAACCGACGTAATCGACACAGGAAGCCGTATTTCGTGGCAAACGCAACTTTCAAGTCATTCAGGATGGCCGACATCGCGCCCGCATCTCCGCGCTCACCCACACTGATCGTCGTGCTCGGCATGCATCGCAGCGGCACCAGCGTGTTGACGCGCGCGATGGAAACAATGGGGGCGGAATTCGGCACGCACCTGCTGCCGGCCGTCAAGGGCGACAACGACAAAGGCTATTTCGAAGACGCCGACGTCAATGCCGTCAATATGGAAGTGCTGCACGCGGCAGGCGCCGACTGGGACACCATGGCGCCGATCGACCTCGATGCGATCGACGTCCATACCCTGGATGCGCTGCGCGTGAAGGCGGCGGCGATGCTGCGCGCCAAATGCGAGGGCCGCTTCTTCGCCGTGAAAGATCCGCGCATCGCGCGGCTGCTGCCGTTCTGGCAGCCCATCTTCGCCAATCTGCAATCGCGCGTGATCTATGCGATCGCGGTGCGCAATCCGATCAGCGTCGCGCGGTCGCTGGCGAAGCGCGGCGAGTTCGCCGAGGAGAAGGCGCACATCCTGTGGCTCGCGCACACGGTGGCCGCACTCGACGCGACTGCGGACACGACGCGCACGGTGATCGGCTACGACGCGCTGCTCGATGCGCCCAGAGCCGAGCTCGAGCGCGTCTCGGCCGAGTTGGGCCTGCCGCTGATCGAGGCGCGGCTCGACGCGTTCGAGCGCGAGTTTCTCGACGACAGCCTGCGGCATACGCGCTATGCGTCGCAGGATTTCGATCTCGTGCACAGCGCATCGCGTCAGGCCAAGGCGCTGTTTGCCGCGCTCGACGCCTCGATTCGCGGCGGCTTGCCGGCCGACAATCCCGGGCTCGCCCAGGCGGTCGGCAACGCGCGCACCTACCTCGAAGACATCGAGCCGCTACTGCGCTACGAGTGGCAACTCGATCAGCAACGGCGCTCCGCGCTCCCTTCGGCCGAGGCGCACCACCTGAGGCAGGCCGAGCTCGATGACCTGCGGCAAACGAACTCCGCGCTCGAAGACCAACTCGCGGCCGCGCGCGCCGAATTGGCGCGCGCGCGCATGCTGCACACCGAACTCGAGTCCGCCGGGCATCTGCTGCGCGCCCAACTCGACAATGCCAAGCTGTTGCTCAACGAAGTATTCGGCTCGACGAGCTGGCGGGCGACAGCGCCGCTGCGCTCGTTCAAACGGTGGTTCGCGGGACGCTGAACGGCCGGTCGGCCGAGCGGTCCCGCGGGTGATCGTTAAGCCAGCCGCGGCACTCGCGGCGGCCAAGCCAAGCCGAAGTCCTCATGTTCGATCGTGAGATTCGGACTATAGGCGGGATCGTTGAACAACAAGGCGCCCCAGCGCTTCTTCATGTAGTTGATTTCGGACAGGAAGCGCGCTTGCTTGACCGGATTGTCTTCATAGCCGCGCGTTGCCGATTCATGGTGGTAAAGCTCGGCATACGGGGTCCAGACGTTACGGTAGCCCGCTTCGAGAACGCGCAGACAGAAATCCACGTCGTTGAACGCCACCGTCAGGTTGTCCTCGTCGAGCCCGTGCACCTGCTCGTAGATCGATTTGCGGATGATCAGACATGCGGCCGTGACGGCCGAGTAATCGCTGATCAGGCAGGTCCGGCTGAAATAACCGTAACAGGGCTGAGGCGCATGCTTGTTGGCATGACCGGCCACGCCGCCGACACCGAGCACGACACCGCCATGCTGCAGCGTGTCGTCCGGATAGAGCAGCTTCGCGCCGACGGCGCCGATCCCCGGCTGTAGCGCCAGACCGACCATTTCGGAGAGCCACTCGGGCGTAATCACTTCGATGTCGTTGTTGATCAGGCCGACCAACTCCCCGCGCGCGATCTCCACCGCGGCATTGTTCAGTGCCGAATAGTTGAACGGACGGTCGTCGCGCAGAATTCGGATACGCGGGTCGGCTGCGATCGCATCGAAATAGGCGAGCGTCGCGGGGTCGTCCGAACCGTTGTCCACGACGATGATCTCGTAGTGCGGATAGTCCGTCTTCGCCAAGATACTGTCGATGCACTGCCGGATCAGATGCAAGCCGTTGCGCGTCGGAATGATCAGGCTCACGAGCGGCAGCGGCTCCGGCAACGTGTAGCGCGCGCGATACACGCGGCCGTTCCAATCGATCGCACCGGCAACGCCGCGCCGCTCGAAGTGTTCATTGAGCGCGCGCTCCCCGGCCACGACCGCATACGGCTTCGCGTCGACGCCCGACGCCGTGCTTTCCGCATGCACGCGCCAGTGGTACAGAACGCGCGGAATATGCACGATGGCCGACGCATCGACGCGCTCGATGCAGCGCAGCACCAAGTCGTAGTCCTGCGCGCCTTCGAAGCCCGCCCGGAAACCGCCGACCTCGTCCAGAAGCGGCTTGTAGTACACGCCCAGGTGACTGAACATGTTGTGCGAGTAAAACAGTTCGGGATTCCAATCGCACTTGAAGTACGGATCGTAACGCTTGCCCGCGTCGGTGATTTTGTCTTCGTCCGAATAGATCAGACGCGCACCGGGATGCGTGACGATCGCATCCGCGACGCAGTACAGCGCGTGCTCCGGCAGCAAGTCGTCGTGATCGAGCAGCGCCACCCATTCGCCCGTCGCGATCGCGAGCGCGCTGTTGGATGCGGCGGAAATATGGCCGTTCTGTTCACGGAACACGACCTTGATGCGCGGGTCCTCGCGCATATAGCGTTCGAGCAGCGGCCGGATCGCCGGATCGGGCGAAACGTCGTCGGCGATGCACAACTCCCAATTCGGATAGAGCTGCGTGCGTACCGATTCGATCGCATCGGCCAGCCATTCGGGATTCGGGTTATAGACCGGCATCACGACCGAAATGAGCGGCGCATGCGCGAAACCGGCGATGCGCGACCGGATGGCATCGCGCATCGCGTCGTCGAGCTGGTCGTAGCGCTGGATCCAGTCGGCATAGTCGCCCGAATCGACAGCGCCCGGCGCGCCCGCCATGAACCAGTTGATCTTGTCGCGAATGCCACTCAGCCCATCGCGTTGGTACACGCCATAGGCCTTGCGCGCCGCGAGACGCACACCGCCGGCCGCGGCAATCCGGTCGCTCACGGCACGTGCCTTGAGTCTCGCCAGCTTCACCGCACGCAACGGCCGCGTCACGCGCCAGCTCGTCGAGTAAACCAGCGCGTGCACATCGCTGCGCAGCGTAGCGATCTGCGCGTCACGCGCACCGACGTCGTGCCCCAGGTTTTCGACCTGCGCGGTAAGTTCCTTCACCTCTGCCTTGTGCGCGCGCTTCTCCGCAAGCAGCCCGCTCAACCGCGCGCCCTGCCGAACCGCCTCTTCCTGCAACCCGTGCACCAGCAGCCGCAATTCGGCGACTTGCCCTTCTTGATACGCGGCATGCCGCTGCGAATCGACTATCTGCGCATCGCGCGCAGCCACTTCCTGCCGCAGCGCATCGATTTGCTCGAATTGCACGTCGAGGAGACGGCGCGGAGACGCGCCTACGTCCATCACGCGCCATAGCGCTTCCGCCGGCGAGCGTTCGAGCGCGGACCACGGATTCTCGGTCTGCGCGGGAGCGATGGCCGCGCCCGATTGCGCGGCGAAGCCGACCACCGAGCCGACCACGGCCGCCTCCTCGCCCGCGATCACGCGCTGCCCGAGCACGTTGTTCGCGGCCTTCGCCTTGCGCACCACGCACATCGAATTGACGAATTCGACCGAATGGATCGCGCTCAGCACGTCGTCGGACAAACGGCAGCCGTACTCCTCGGCGAACCCGTCGAGGAACTGCGCGGCGCGTTCGCCGACGCCCCAATGCTCGCGGTTGACCACGTCGGCGAGCTGCTTGAAGAACGCGATCGACGAATACGGGTGATGCAGGCCGCCGTCGTATTCGCGCCAGTAGCTGCAGTGCAGGTCCTCGGCGATGAAGATGCCGCCTTCCGCGATGCGCGGAAAATAACGCAGGAACGATCTGACGATGTCGCCCGATTTATGCGAGCCGTCGTCGATCACCACGTCGAACCGTTCGGCATGCGCGGCGATCGCGCGTTCGGTGTCGTCCGCATTCGCATCGCCGATCACGACCGCGATGCGCGGATCGGCATAGCCGAGCGCTGCGCAGGCCGGATTCACGTCGCAGCCGATCACACGGTGCGCATGCGCGAAAAAGCGCGTCCAGATCTCGAGCGACCCGCCGTTCTGGATGCCGATCTCGAGCAGGTTCACGGCCCGCTCGCGATAAGGGGAAAGCAGGCGGTCGTACTCGGCCAGATAAAGCGACCATTTGTCCGACACCTTGCCGTGGTGTTCCTGATATAGCTGCTGCAGTGTCTTCATTTCGTGCGACTCTCGTTATTTTGCCCTTCTCGCGGCGCCGGGCACGCCGCGGATACGCGCGGGCACGCCGCCCGCCAATCCATCGCAGCCGTCAGGCCGTGGCTGCCTCGTAGGCCGACACGACCTCCTCGGTCGGCCCGAACGCGCGCACGCGTCCGCGCTCCATCCACAGCACTTTGTTGCAGACCTTGCGGATCTCGGCATTCGAGTGCATCGCCAGCACGACGATCTCCGCGCGGCTATGCAGGTCCGCCAGACGCGCCTCGGCCTTGTGCATGAACGACGCATCGCCCACGCCCATCACTTCGTCGAGCAGCAGGATCTGGGCATCGACGGCCGTGGAAACCGCGAACGCGAGCCGCACGCGCATGCCGCTCGAATACGTGCGGATCGGCAAATCCAAGTAGTCGCCGAGCTCGCAGAATTCCGCGATTTCCTCTTGCTTCTCGCGCACTTCCGTATCCGTCATGCCGAGCAGCAGTCCGCGCAGCCGGATGTTCTGGCGGCCCGTCGAGTTCTCGTCCATGCCGAGACTGATGTCGAGCAGCGGCACGACCTTGCCTTCGCGCGCGACCTCGCCCGCGGTCGGGGGATAGATGCCGGCCATCGCGCGCAGCAGCGTCGATTTACCGGCGCCATTGTGACCGATCAAGCCGATCCGGTCGCCGCGGTCGAAACGCAGGTTCAGGTCGTCGAGCGCGCGCACCACGATCACGCCGTCGTTGCCTTCGGCGATGCGGTTGCGCTTGCCGAGCCGCATGACTTGCTTCTTCAGCGAACGCCCCTGCACGTCGTAGATCGGCAGGTCGAGCGTCACATTCTTCAGTTCGATAAAAGCCACGTCGCGCTCCTCAAATCCAGTACGGGATGCGCTTCAGATAGCGCCCGGTCATCAGCAGCGCGAGCGGCCAGCCGATCACGGCCATCGCGATCGTCACGCCCCACGCCAATGCGCTCGGCGGCTGCCCGATCAGCGGGCCGCGCACGATTTCGATCAGGTACGCGAGCGGGTTCCACTCGACGATGAACGAGAAACGATTGAGCGCCGTGGGCCGGAAGATGATCGGCGTCACGTAGAACGCGACCTGCATCAGTGCACTGATGATCTGCGGCAGATCGCGGAAGCGCGCCGACAGCAGCGCCGCGAACATCGCGATCCACATCGCGTTGAGCACGTACAGCAGCAGCCCAGGAATGAACAGCGGCAGCGTGGCCCAGCTCTTCACGCCGCAAATCGCGAGCAGCAGCACGATGATCACGAAGTTGTGGCACATCACGATCAAGTTGCGCCATACGACCTGCAGGATGTAGATCAGCTTCGGCGTCGCCATCTGGCGGATGTACGAGGCGCTGCTGATATAAGCAAGGCTGCCTTCCTGCACGGTCTGCGAGAACAGCCCCCACAGCACGAGGCTCGACGCGAGGAACGGCAGGTAATCGCGCATCGACTGGCCGAACAGCGTGCCGTACACGACGCCCAGCGACCCGATCATGACCCCCATGCTGATCGTCAGCCAAAAGGGGCCCACGCGCGAACGCGCATAGCGCTGCCGGATTTCAAGCCAGCCGAGCAGCGTCCACAAGCGCCACGAGGCAAGACTTGTTTTCAGGTCTGTGAGAGATAGAGTCAGCATGAAAGCTTTCGGAAATAAGTGATCGTTGTCTATTCGTCGGATCAATGCGTGTCCGCGATTTGTTAGAACGCCCCGCTCCGGCCGATGAGTCCGTGCCAGATCCCCAGCAGCGACAAGCGCAGATGCGTGAGGCGAGGATGCATGAAAAGCCCGTAAATCGCGAGCCGGAACGGCATCTTCACGAGCTCGGTCGATTTCCAGCTGCACGGCACGTAGCCGCGCTTGAACAGCGCGACCGCATTGCGGAACAGATAGTAATGGCGCAGCGCGCTATGCGCGGGATAATTTCTGCCGAACACGCGCACGGGTTCGCCGCCGAGCTCGTGCGCGAGCCGCAGCGCAGGCGCGCCGAGCACCGCATAGCCCTTCGCGCGCGCGCGCACGCACCATTCGAGATCGACGAAATCGATGAACAACGAATCGTCCATCGGACCGATCTCGTTCCAGACCGCCAGATTCACGCACGAGCCGGACGTGATCAGAAAATCGACGTCGATGGGCGCGGTGCCCGTCGGCGCGACGCGCTTCAATTTCAAATAGCCGAAGCGCACGAACGGCGCGACGCCGCGCAGCCGCGCATCCTCGTAGGCGGGTCCGACCAGCGCGACGCGCGGATCGCGCGCGCATTCGGCAGCGAGCACGCGCGGCAGCTCCGTCAACAATGGGTCGGTGGGCTCGCTGTCCTGATCGAACAGCAGCGCGCACGTGCAGCCGATGCCGAGCAGGCGCGCGACGCCCTGGTTCAGCGCGGTAGCAATGCCGAGATTGCGGCCGTTCGCGACGTAGTCGATACGCGCGTCGAGACCCAATTCCGCCGCGCTCGACACGCGCTCGGTATTGTCGACGACCACGCAGGGGTACATGCGCGCCAGGCGGTTGGCGCGCGCGACGCAGGCACGGTCCGGGCGAAAGAAAACCACCACGACGCCCGTCCGTTCAGTCGGCACGGCGTGTTGGGCCGGTTGGGCCGGACTACTCACTCAGACAAAGCCGCAGTGCATCGTCCCATGCCGGCATCCAGACGCCGAACGTGTCGGCCAGCTTGCCGAGCGCCATGCGCGAGTTGGCGGGACGCTTCGCGGGCACCGGATAGTCGCTCGCGGGAATCGGCAATACCTTCGGCGCGCGTTCGCCCATGGCGATATCGAAGATCGCGCTCGCGAAGCCGTGCCACGACGTTTCGCCGGCCGCCGAGAAGTGATAGACGCCGGAACGCGCGGTCCACCAGTCGAGGTCGCGCGCGCCGAGCCCTTGGGCCGCGATATTCGCGGTCGCTTCCGCGATCGTGCGCGCCCAGGTCGGCGCGCCGATCTGATCGGCCACCACGCGCAGCTCCGGACGCTCCGCGCCGAGCTTGAGCATCGTCAGCAGAAAGTTCTTGCCGCGCCGGCCATACACCCAGCTCGTGCGCAAGATCAGATGCGCGCAGCCCGCCGCCGCGATCGCCTGCTCGCCTTCGAGCTTCGTGAGCCCGTAGACGTTCTGCGGATTTGTCGCATCGGTTTCGACGTACGCGCCGTCCTTCGTACCGTCGAACACGTAGTCGGTCGAATAGTGGATCAGCGCCGCGCCGCTGCGCGCCGCCTCTTCCGCAAGCACGCGCGGCACGTCGGCATTGAGCCGGCGCGCCATGTCGATATCCGTCTCGGCTTTGTCCACCGCCGTATGGGCGGCCGGATTGACGATCAGCGCGGGCTTCACGTCGCGCACGACCGCGCGCACGCGCTCGAGATCGGACAGATCGAGCATCGCGCGGTCGCACGGCACCACGCGGCCGAGCGCCTGCAGCGAACGCAGCAGCTCGAAGCCGACCTGGCCGTTCACGCCGGTCACGAGGATCGTCGGTTCACGTTGGCTCATACGCACCTCACGCGAATACTTCGGCTTCGCTCAGACGCTTGCCCGCCGCATCCTTCGCAGCCAGCAGTGGCTCGAAATCGATCGGCCATTCGATGCCGATCTCCGGATCGTTCCAGACGATGCTGCGCTCGAATTCCGGGAACCAGTAGTCGGTCGTCTTGTACAGGAACTGCGCGGACTCGGACAGCACGACGAAACCGTGCGCGAAGCCCGGCGGCACCCACAGTTGGCGGTGGTTGTCGGCGGACAGATGCACGCCGACCCACTTGCCGAAATTCGGCGACGACTTGCGCACGTCCACCGCAACGTCGAACACCTCGCCTTCCACGACGCGCACGAGCTTGCCCTGCGCATGCTGGATCTGATAATGCAGCCCGCGCAGCACGCCCTTCGCGGAGCGCGAATGGTTGTCCTGCACGAACTCGACGCCCGGCGCGACCTGCTCCGCGAATTCGCGCGCATTGAAGCTCTCGTAGAAGAAGCCGCGCGCATCGCCGAACACCTTCGGCTCGATGATCTTGACTTCGGGCAGCGCCGTAGCGGTTACTTGGATGGCCATGCGACTTGATCCGTAAGAAGATTTTTCAGGTATTGCCCATAGGCGTTCTTGGCCAGCGGCTGCGCGAGGCGCAGCACCTGCTCGCCGTCGATCCACTGCTGACGGTAGGCGATCTCTTCCGGACACGCGACCACCAGGCCCTGCCGCTTCTGCAGCGTCGCGATGAACGTCGCCGCCTCGATCAGCGAATCGTGCGTGCCCGTATCGAGCCACGCATAGCCGCGCCCCATGATCTCGACATCGAGCGATCCTTGCGCGAGGTAGCGCGAATTCACATCCGTGATCTCGAGCTCGCCGCGCGGCGACGGCTTGATATCGGCCGCGATGTCGCACACTTGATTGTCGTAGAAGTACAGCCCCGTCACCGCGTAGTTCGAACGCGGCTTGGCCGGCTTCTCCTCGATCGACAGCGCGCGGAAATCACGGTCGAACTCCACCACGCCGTAGCGCTCGGGATCGTGCACGTGATACGCGAACACCGTCGCGCCGCTCGTGCGCGCGTCCGCGTGCTGCAGCTGCTTGACGAGGTCGTGCCCGTAGAAGATGTTGTCGCCGAGGATCAGCGCCGACGGATCGTTGCCGACGAACTCGCGCCCGATCACGAATGCCTGCGCCAGACCGTCCGGCGACGGCTGCACCGCATACTGGATCGACATGCCCCACTGGCTGCCGTCGCCGAGCATCGCCTCGAAGCGCGGCGTGTCCTGCGGCGTCGAGATGATCAGCACCTCGCGGATGCCCGCCATCATCAGCGTCGACAGCGGGTAGTAGATCATCGGCTTGTCGTACACCGGCAGCAGCTGCTTCGACACCGCATGCGTGATCGGATACAGCCGCGTGCCCGAACCGCCCGCGAGAATGATGCCTTTACGTGCCATTGCGTTCGTCTCCGTAGCCGTTCACGTGCGCTGCGCGTAGTTGGTTTCAACCCAATTGCGGTACTCGCCCGACGCGACGTCCTGCACCCACGGCTGGTGGTCGAGATACCACTGCACGGTCTTCTTCATGCCGCTCTCGAACGTCTCGGCCGGCTTCCAGCCGAGTTCGCGCTCGAGCTTGCGCGCGTCGATCGCATAACGGCGGTCGTGGCCCGGACGGTCCGTCACGAACGTGATCAGTTCGCGATACGAACCGTTCGCGCGCGGCTTCAATTCGTCGAGCAGATCGCACAACACGTGCACCACGTCAAGGTTCTTCTCTTCGTTCCAGCCGCCCACGTTGTAGGTCTCGCCCGGCACGCCGCGCGCGAGTACCTCGCGGATCGCCGCGCAGTGATCGCCGACGTATAGCCAGTCGCGCACGTTCTGGCCGTCGCCGTACACCGGCAGCGGCTTGCCCGCGAGCGCGTTCTCGATCATCAGCGGAATCAGCTTCTCGGGGAATTGATACGGGCCGTAGTTGTTCGAGCAGTTCGTGGTCAGCACCGGCAGGCCGTACGTATGGTGATACGCGCGCACGAGGTGGTCCGAGCCGGCCTTGGTCGCCGAGTACGGGCTGTTGGGCGCGTACGGCGTGGTTTCCGAGAACTGCGGATCGGTCGGCGACAGCGAGCCGAACACTTCGTCGGTAGACACGTGCAGGAAGCGGAACGCGGCCTTCGCATCGGCGTCGAGCGTGTTCCAGTACTGGCGCGCGGCTTCGAGCAGCGTGAAGGTGCCGACCACGTTGGTCTGCACGAAATCGGCCGGCCCGTGGATCGAGCGGTCGACGTGGCTTTCCGCCGCGAAATGCAGGATCGCGCGCGGCTTGTGCTCGGCGAGCAGCGCGTCGAGCGCCGCGCGGTCGCAGATGTCGGCGCGCGCGAACACGTGACGCGGATCGTCGCGCAGCGATTGCAGCGTACCCAGATTGCCCGCGTACGTCAGCTTGTCGACGTTGAGCACCGCTTCGTCCGACTGCGCCAACCAGTCGAGCACGAAGTTGGCGCCGATGAAACCGGCACCGCCCGTTACTAAGATCATGGGATTCCTTGTTCGAGTTCGAATTAACCGCGCGAACCGCAACCGTGCATGCGATCGAAACCGACCGTCCTATGCCGGCCCATTCGGACCTCGCGCGAGAAATGCTGGGAAACGACGCCCGAGCCAAACTGGTCGCGGGGGATCGCAAAGGTCAATAATTATACGGCCCCGGCCTGCAAAAAACAGCTTTCTAACACATTGAAACAGCACGACAAAACCCATGCCAAACGTAGCGCCGCGCAATTTATGCACGAAAAATCGAATCAATTTGACAAAATATTGCGATCCGTCAGGATTGGATACGTGTGACGATGCCGCGCATGACGGACATCGCATGAAGTTGTGTTACCGTGGGGCCGCCCCGTATAACGCATCCGCCCCGCACTCGCATGCCTAAGTTCTCCGGCCCAGCGCCGCTCGCATTCGGCGACCTGCAAGGCTGTCATGCCGCCTTCCGCGCGCTGCTGAACAAAGCCGACCCGGCGCCCGATACCCCGTTGTGGTTCACGGGCGACCTCGTCAATCGCGGGCCCGGCTCGCTCGCCGCGCTGCGCGAACTGGTCGCACTCGGCCCGCGCGTGAAAACCGTGCTCGGCAATCACGATCTGCATCTGCTGTCGGTCTCCGCCGGCATTCGCACCGAACGGCCCGGCGACACGATCGGCGAGATCGTCGATGCGCCCGATGCCGAAGAGTTGCTGGAGTGGGTGCGTCATCGTCCGTTCGCGCATTTCGAGAACGGCATGCTGCTCGTGCATGCGGGCGTGCTGCCGCAATGGGACGTCGGGCTCGCGCTCGAACTCGCGGACGAACTCCAGCGCGCGCTGCGCGCGCCCGACTGGCGCGACACGCTGCGCAACCTGTACGGCAACGAACCCAATCAATGGAGCGCGAACCTGAAGAAGCGCGACCGGTTGCGCGTCGCGTTCAACGCGTTCACGCGGATCCGCTTCTGCACGGCCGACGGCGCGATGGAGTTCCGCGCGAACGGCGCGCCCGGCGCCGCGCCGCGCGGCTATCTGCCCTGGTACGACGTGCCCGGCCGGCGCACGGCCGACACGACCGTCGTGTTCGGCCATTGGGCCGCGCTCGGCTTGCTGATGCGCAAACGCCTGATCGCGCTCGATTCGGGATGCGTGTGGGGCAACCAGTTGACGGCCGTGCGCCTCGCCGCCGATCCCGCCGAGCGCACGGTCACGCAAGTCAAATGCGAAGCATGCCGGTCGCCGGAAGACTGAGCCGCCATCAACACCGCCACACCCCACATGACCGCTCTACCGTCCGACTTTTCCGCCGACGACTATCTGCAGCTGCACCCGGACGTGCGCGCGGCCGGCGTCGATCCCGCGCAGCACTATCTGCAATTCGGCATGCGCGAGGGCCGCGCCTACCGGATCGCGCGCTTCACGCAGCGCGAGACGCTGCCCGGCGAAGCGGGCTTCCGGCCATTGCCGCTCGTCGTCGTTTCGTATAACCGCGGCGCAATGCTCGCGCGCGATATCGCGTCGTACCGTCGGCAGACGGTGCCCGTCGAGATCGTCGTGCACGACAACGGCAGCACGGATTCGGACACGCTCGCGACGCTCGATGCGCTCGAACGCAGCGGCATCCCCGTATTCCGCCGCGCGCCGATCGCGCATGCCGACGAATTGAACCGCGTCGACGAAACGGTGGCCGCGGTCTTCGCGGCACGCGAACCCGGTCCGTACATCGTGACGGACTGCGACGTCGATCTCGCAGCGACGAGCCGCGACGCGATCGCCGTCTATCTCGCGCTGCTGAACGTGTTCACCGAGGTCGAATGCGTGGGGCCGATGCTGCGCATCGACGATATCCGCAAAAGCTATCCGCTGTTCGGGCGCGTGATGAACCGGCACATCGAGCAGTTCTGGCACCGGCAGCCCGAACGCGCACGGCTGGGCGGACAGGAGCTTGCGTACCTGCGCGCGCCGATCGATACGACGTTCGCCGTGCATCGCTCGGGCCAGCCGTTCCGGCGCCTCAAGGCAGGCCTGCGCGTGTATGCGCCGTTCGACGCGCGGCATCTCGATTGGTATCCGCATGAAACGGCCGATCGAGACGCGGCGTCCACGGACATCTATCGGCGCGAGTCGTCGGCCGCGATTTCGCATTGGGCGAATCAGGCGTACGTGCACGAATTCGCGTCGGAGCAACCGGCATACGAAAGCTATGTCGTCGTGAGCCGCGAGCCTTCGGACACCGTGCGCGTGGAGACGCGGCGCATCGCCGACCATTCCGATTGAAGTCCTGCCGCGCGTAGCGGCAGGAATCTCGTCGCCGCTCGCAGCGGGCGGCAGACGGTTGAAGCGGGCACGCACGGCGGGACGCCGCGCAAACCGCGAGACGGGTTTAGCCTTCTCGGCCCGGCACGGCCTCTGCCGCGGACGCAGCCGCACCGCCTAGCTCCGCCGCCTGCCGCGCGCCTGCCGGCAGTTGCGCCGCCGCGGCAAGCTCCGTGACGGCCTCCCGGCTCGGCGCCGCCATGCGCGCCTGCAGCTTGGCCATCGCCTCGGCCACCGCCGCCTCGGTACGCGCGGCCAGTTCGCGCCGCTCCCCGCTCGCCTGGATCGGCTCGCCGACGTACAGATGCGCGGTCAACGGGCCGCCGCGCAAGACGCGATCGACCGACTCCCCGAGCGACATCTCGCCGATATACGCGGGTGCGAGCGACTGACGCCCGTGCGCGTCCTCATAGACGATACAGACCGGCTGCACATGGCAGCGCGCCTGCACGGCCGCCTGGAACATATTGGTATGGAACGGCAGCAGTCCGAGACCGTCGGAGGTCGTGCCCTCCGGAAACACGAACATGAGCTCGCCGCCGTCGAGGCGGTCGGCCAGCTCCTGCATGATGCGTTTCGCTTCGCTGCGTTTCTCGCGCTGGATGAACACGGTGTCGAGCTTCTCGGCGAGCCAGCCGACCACAGGCCACGCGCGCACTTCCGCCTTCGACACGAACGGCGTCGGGCGCCACGCGTTGACCGTGTAGATATCGAGCCACGACACGTGATTGCCGACCACGAGCGCGCGCGCATCGAGCCGCGCCGCATCGTTGTGCACGACGAGCTTGACGCGCGCGATGCTCAGCATCTTCTCGGTCCACGCGCGATTGAGCGCGGCGCGCTGCGCCGGCGTGGCGCGGCCGAAGCGCAGCGCGATCACGGCCATGCCGCGCACGAGGTGTACGACGAGCCGCAGCTTACGGAGCGTGTTCATGGGCGCGTTCCGGCTCAGCGGCTTTCGAAGGCGACCTGGCCGGCCACCAGCGTGGCGCGCACGCGGGCCGGCAGTTCGTAGCCGCGGAACGGCGTGTTGTGCCCTTGGCTGCGCAGCGCACGCGGCTCCACGAGCCAGTGCGTGCGCGCATCGAACACGCACAGGTCGGCCGGCGCGCCGAGCGCGACGCGCCCCGCGTTCAGATGCGCGACGCGCGCGGGCGCCGACGTGATGCACTTGAGCGCATGATGCAGCGGCAGCCCCGTCTCGCCGGCCCACTTCACCACCAGCGACAGCAGCAGTTCCACCCCCGTCGCGCCAGGCGTCGCTTCGCCGAACGGCAGCAGCTTCTCATCGTCGTCGACGGGCGTATGGTCGGAGCAAACCGCGTCGATCGTACCGTCGGCCACCGCCGCGCGAATCGCTTCGCGGTCGCGGTCGCCGCGCAGCGGCGGATCGAGCCGGTATTGCGAATCGAAATAGCCGATGTCGATGTCGATCAGATGCAGATGATGTGCGGCCACGTCGCACGTGACCGGCAGCCCCTCGGCCTTGGCTTCGCGCACGAGCGCGACACCCGCGGCCGACGACAGGCGTTCGAGGTGCACGCGCGCGCCCGTCACGCGCATCAATTCGAAAATCGTGTGCAACGCAATGGTCTCGGACGCCACGGGCACGCCGGACAGCCCGAGGCGCGACGCGAGCGCGCCGCTCGCCGCCACGCCGCCGCGGCCGAGGAACGCATCCTGCGGACGCAGCCACACCGTGAAGCCGTAGGTGCTCGCGTACTGCATCGCGCGCAGCAGCACCTGCGTATCGGCGATCGGCGTGTTCACCTGCGTGAAGCCGACGCAGCCCGATTCGGTCAGTTCGACCATTTCGGTGATGGTCTTGCCGTTCAGGCCCACGGTCAGCGCGCCGAGCGGATACACGTGCGCCTGGTGCAGATTGCGCGCGCGGAACTTGAGCATCTCGACGAGGCCCGGCTCGTCGAGCACGGGGTCCGTGTCGGGCGTGCAGACGAGGCTCGTCACGCCGCCCGCGACCGCGGCCGCCATCTCGGACACGAGCGTCGCGCGATGCTCGTTGCCGGGCTCGCGCAGCCGCACCGACAGATCGACGAGGCCGGGCGCGACCATCAGGCCGTGCGCATCGACGGTCTTGGCCGCATGGAAATCGGCCGGCGCGGCGCCGAGGCCGACCACCTTGCCCGCGGCGACGAATATGTCGGCCTGCTCGGCGGTGCCCGCGACGGGGTCGATCAGCGTGCCGCCTTTGATATGAATCTTCATGTGCTGCCTATGATGATTTTTCGAGACTCAAGGAATACGAAGCAACTGTTATCGTCAAGCGTGCGGATCAATCGTGATTGCCGGCGACGATGCTCATCACCGCCATGCGCACCGCGATGCCGAACGTGACCTGGTTCAGGATCACGGCCTGCGGGCCGTCGGCCACCTGCGAATCGATCTCGACGCCGCGGTTCATCGGCCCCGGGTGCATGACGATCGCGTCGGGCGCGGCGAGCGCGAGACGCTCGGGCGTAAGCCCCCAGCTCTTGAAATATTCCTGCGACGACGGCAGCAGCGCGCCGCTCATGCGCTCGTTCTGCAAGCGCAGCATGATGATCACGTCGACGTCCTTGAGCCCGGCTTCGAGATCGTGATAGACCTGCACGCCCATTTGTTCGAGGCCGCCCGGCAGCAGCGTGCGCGGCCCGATCGCGCGGATCTCGGGCACGCCGAGCGTAGTCAGCGCGTGGATGTCGGAGCGCGCGACGCGCGAGTGCAGGATGTCGCCGACGATCGCCACGCGCAGGTTCGTGAAGTCGCGCTTGTAGTGGCGGATCGTGTACATGTCGAGCAGGCCCTGCGTCGGATGCGCATGGCGCCCGTCGCCGGCATTGATCACGTGCACGTGCGGCGCGCAGTGCTCGGCGATCAGGTACGGCGCGCCGCTCGACGCATGACGCACGACGAACAAATCGGCATGCATGGCCGAGAGATTGTTGATCGTGTCGAGCAGCGATTCGCCCTTGCTCGTCGACGACGCGTTGATGTTCAAGTTCAGCACGTCGGCCGACAGGCGCGTGGCCGCGATCTCGAACGTCGTGCGCGTGCGCGTCGAATTCTCGAAGAACAGGTTGAAGACCGACTTGCCGCGCAGCAGCGGCACTTTCTTCACCTCGCGGTCGGTCACGCTGACGAACTGCTCGGCGGTGTCGAGAATGCGCGTGACGATCGAGCGCGGCAGCCCTTCGATCGACAATAGATGTTTGAGCTCCCCGTTCTTGGTGAGCTGGGGGTTGCCTTTGAGGAACGCGGGGCGCAAACGCTCGGCGGTGTCGGTCGTCATAGTGTGCGGGATTCCAGCAGGTTGATTCCGGGCTCGGTGCGGACTTCAGGCGCCGCGGGCAGCCCCTGCCCCATGCCGTTGATACGGAGCGGCGCGGCCTTCAAGCGGTGCGCGCCTCGGTGCGAAACGTGAAGCGCGGGACCGCTACCGACGCCCCCGGAGCGACTTGTGCGGCCGGCGGGTCCTGTTCGAGCACGAGGTTCGCGTCGGGCGCGACCTCGAGCGTGCCGCCGACGAAGCGCGCCGTCACGGGCAGTTCGCGGCCGCCGCGGTCGGCCAGCACCGCGAGCACCACCGAGGCCGGCCGGCCGAAATCGTACAGCTCGTTGAGCGCCGCGCGCACGCTGCGGCCCGTGTACAGCACGTCGTCGACGAGCACGATGTGGCGCCCGTTCACGTCGAACGGCAGTTCGGTCGGGCTCGCCTGGCCATGCAGGCCCTTCTTCGCGTAGTCGTCGCGATGCAGCGCGATGTTGATCACGCCGAAGCCGGGCG
>CAUPOD010000004.1:0-20940 GCA_963512745.1 uncultured Burkholderia sp.
AGATGGCGCCTGCGCTGCGCAAGGTGTACGACCAGATGGCCGAGCCGCGCTGGGTGATCTCGATGGGATCGTGCGCGAACGGCGGCGGCTATTACCATTATTCGTATTCGGTGGTGCGCGGCTGCGACCGCATCGTGCCGGTCGACGTCTATGTGCCCGGCTGCCCGCCGACGGCCGAAGCGCTCGTCTACGGCGTGATCCAGCTGCAGAACAAGATCCAGCGCACCAGCACCATCGCCCGTCAATAAGCGTCGAGCCCCACGAAATGGCAAGCAAAATCGAAACTCTGAAGGCGAATCTCGAGGCCGTGCTCGGCGAGCGGATCGTGGAGTTGATCGAACACGTCGGCGAGCTGACGCTGGTCGTCAAGCCCGAGCATTACCGCGAGGTGGCGCGCACGCTGCGCGACGACCGCACGCTCGGCTTCGAACAGCTGATCGACCTGTGCGGCGTCGATTACCAAACCTACGGCGACGGCACGTACTACGACGACGGCAATGCCGGCCGCCCGCGTTTCGCGGTGGCCGTGCAGCTGCTGTCGCTGTCGAACAATTGGCGTTTGCGCGTGCGTTCGTACGCGAGCGACGACGATCTGCCGATCGTGCCGTCGCTGGTCGAGATCTGGACCTCGGCGAACTGGTACGAGCGCGAGGCGTTCGACCTGTTCGGCATCGTGTTCGAGGGCCATCCGGACCTGCGCCGCATCCTGACCGACTACGGCTTCATCGGCTATCCGTTCCGCAAGGATTTCCCGATTTCCGGTTACGTCGAAATGCGCTACGACCCGCAAGAGAAACGCGTGGTCTATCAGCCCGTGACGATCGAGCCGCGCGAGATCACGCCGCGCGTGATCCGCGAGGAATCGTTCGGCGGTTTGAAGTATTGAGAGGGCGGCATGGCTGACATCAAGAACTACACGCTCAACTTCGGTCCGCAACACCCGGCCGCGCACGGGGTGCTGCGCCTCGTGCTCGAACTCGACGGCGAGGTGATCCAGCGCGCCGATCCGCACATCGGCCTCCTGCACCGCGGCACCGAGAAGCTCGCCGAGCAGAAAACCTATCTCCAGTCCGTGCCGTACATGGACCGTCTCGACTACGTGTCGATGATGGTCAACGAGCACGGCTACGTGCTCGCGATCGAGAAGCTGCTCGGCATCGACATTCCCGAGCGCGCGAAGTACATCCGCGTCCTGTTCGACGAAATCACGCGCGTGCTGAACCACCTGATGTGGATCGGCTCGCATGCGCTCGACGTCGGCGCGATGGCCGTGTTCCTGTATGCGTTCCGCGAACGCGAAGACCTGATGGACATCTACGAGGCGGTTTCGGGCGCGCGCATGCACGCGGCCTATTACCGCCCGGGCGGCGTCTACCGCGATCTGCCGGACGTGATGCCGCAGTACAAGGCATCGAAGATCCGCAACGAGAAGGCGCTCGCGAAGATGAACGAGAATCGCCAAGGCTCGCTGCTCGACTTCATCGACGATTTCTTCACGCGCTTTCCGAAGTGCGTCGACGAATACGAAACCCTGCTGACCGACAACCGGATCTGGAAGCAGCGTCTGGTCGGCATCGGCGTCGTGACGCCGGAGCGCGCGCTGCAATGCGGGATGACGGGGCCTATGCTGCGCGGCTCGGGCGTGGCTTGGGACTTGCGCAAGAAGCAGCCGTACGAAGTCTACGACCGCCTCGATTTCGACATTCCGGTCGGCGTCAACGGCGACTGCTACGACCGCTATCTCGTGCGCGTCGAAGAGATGCGCCAATCGACGCGCATCGCGAAGCAGTGCGTCGATTGGCTGCGCACGCACCCGGGCCCGGTCATGACCAGCAACAACAAGATCGCGCCGCCGTCGCGCGAGGGCATGAAGTCGAACATGGAGGATCTGATCCACCATTTCAAGCTCTTCACGGAAGGGTTCCACGTGCCCGAAGGCGAAGCCTACGCGGCCGTCGAGCATCCGAAGGGCGAGTTCGGCGTGTATCTGGTGTCGGACGGCGCGAACAAGCCGTACCGCGTCAAGGTGCGCGCGCCCGGTTTCGCGCATCTGGCCTCGCTCGACGAGATGGTGCGCGGCCACATGATCGCCGATGCGGTGACGGTGATCGGCACGCAGGATATCGTGTTCGGGGAAATCGACCGCTAAGGTCGGCGCCTCAGGTCTGCCGTCGGCGCGTGGCGCCGGCAGGTGGTGGGTCCGGTAGGAATTGAATGAATCGTGTCTGAAAATGATCTCAGCTGAAGGCCTGAAAGAAATCGACCGCTGTCTGGCTAAATATCCGCCCGACCAGCGCCAGTCTGCCGTGATGTCGGCGCTGGCGGTGGCGCAGCAGGAGCACGGCTGGCTGTCTCCCGAACTCATGGAGTTCGTGGCCGACTACATCGGCATGCCGCCCATCGCGGTCGAGGAAGTGGCGACGTTCTATACGATGTACAACCTGTCGCCGGTCGGCAAGCACGTGCTCACGCTGTGCACGAACCTGCCGTGCCAGCTCGCGGCGCAAGGCGGCGCGGAAGCGGCGGCCGAACACGTGCGGCGCAAGCTCGGCATCACGTTCGGCGAGACCACGCCTGACGGCAAGTTCACGCTCAAGGAAGGCGAGTGCTTCGGCGCCTGCGGCGACGCGCCCGTGTTCCTGGTCAACAATCACAAAATGTGCGCCGGCATGACCCCGGAAAAGATCGATCAACTGATCGAGGAGCTTTCGAAATGACGGCCCTCCACGATCGTCACATCAAACCGCTTATCCTTGCCGGTCTGAACGGCGAGAACTGGCATCTCGAAGACTACGTCGCGCGCGGCGGCTACGCGCAGCTGCGCCGTATTCTCGAAGAAAAGATTCCCCCCGAACAGGTGATCGCCGACGTCAAGGCGTCGGGCCTGCGCGGCCGCGGCGGCGCGGGCTTCCCGACCGGCCTCAAGTGGAGCTTCATGCCGCGCCTGTTCCCGGGCCAGAAATACCTGGTCTGCAATTCGGACGAGGGCGAGCCCGGCACGTTCGAGGACCGCGGCATCCTGCGCCTGAACCCGCATGCGGTGATCGAGGGCATGGCCATCGGCGCGTACGCGATGGGCATCACGGTCGGCTACAACTACATTCATGGCGAGATCTTCGAAGGCGGCTACCGCCGCTTCGAGGATGCGCTCGAAGAGGCGCGCGCCGCGGGCTTCCTCGGCGACAACATCATGGGCAGCGATTTCTCGTTCCAGCTGCACGCGCACCACGGTTACGGCGCGTACATCTGCGGCGAGGAAACCGCGTTGCTCGAATCGATCGAAGGCAAGAAGGGCCAGCCGCGCTTCAAGCCGCCGTTCCCTGCGAGCTTCGGCCTGTACGGCAAGCCGACCACGATCAACAACACCGAGACGTTCGCGGCCGTGCCGTTCCTGCTCGCGATCGGTCCGCAGAACTATCTGGAACTCGGCAAGCCGAACAACGGCGGCACCAAGATCTTCTCGATCTCGGGCGACGTGGCGCGTCCGGGCAACTACGAGATTCCGCTCGGCACGCCGTTCGCGACGCTGCTCGAACTCGCGGGCGGCATGCGCGACGGCATTCCGCTCAAGGCCGTGATTCCGGGCGGTTCGTCCGCGCCCGTGATTCCGGGCGCCGCGATGATGCAGACCGACATGGACTACGACGCGATCGCCAAGCAGGGGTCGATGCTCGGTTCCGGCGCCGTGATCGTCATGAACGAAACGCGCTGCATGGTGCGTGCACTGGAGCGGCTATCGTACTTCTATCACGAGGAATCGTGCGGACAGTGCACGCCTTGCCGCGAGGGTACAGGTTGGCTGTACCGCGTCGTGCACCGTATCGAAAACGGCGAGGGGCGCCCCGAGGATCTGGACCTGCTGAACTCGGTGGCCGAGAACATCATGGGCCGCACGATCTGCGCGCTCGGCGATGCGGCGGCGATGCCCGTGCGCGGCATGCTCAAGCATTATTGGGACGAATTCGCCTATCACGTCGAGCACAAGCATTGTCTCGAAGGCACGCATGCGCATGAGCATGCGGCGGCGCTTTGATAATAGGTTGAGGACCATTCATCATCATGGTTGAACTTGAAATAGACGGCAAGAAGGTCGAGGTGCCCGAAGGCAGCATGGTGATCCAGGCTGCCCAGGCGGCCGACAGGTACGTGCCGCATTTCTGCTATCACAAAAAACTGTCGATCGCGGCCAACTGCCGGATGTGCCTCGTCGACGTCGAGAAGATGCCGAAGGCCGTGCCTGCCTGCGCCACGCCGGTGTCGGCCGGCATGATCGTGCGCACGCACTCGGAAAAAGCCGTCAAGGCCCAGCAGGCCGTGATGGAATTTCTGTTGATCAACCACCCGCTCGATTGCCCGATCTGCGATCAGGGCGGCGAGTGCCAGCTGCAGGACTTGGCCGTCGGTTACGGCAAGTCGGGCTCGCGCTATCGCGAAGAGAAGCGTGTGGTGTTCCACAAGAACGTGGGGCCGCTGATCTCGATGGAAGAGATGTCGCGCTGCATCCACTGCACGCGCTGCGTGCGCTTCGGCCAGGAAATCGCGGGCGTGATGGAGTTCGGCATGCTGGGCCGCGGCGAGCATTCCGAGATCACGACGTTCGTCGGCAAGACCATCGATTCGGAACTGTCGGGCAACATGATCGACGTGTGCCCGGTCGGCGCGCTCACGAGCAAGCCGTTCCGCTTCAGCGCCCGCACCTGGGAGTTGTCGCGCCGCAAGTCGGTGAGTCCGCACGATTCCACGGGCGCGAACCTGACCGTGCAGATCAAGGGCAATCGCGTGATGCGCGTGCTGCCGTACGAAAACGAGGCCGTCAACGAATGCTGGCTGTCGGATAAAGACCGCTTCTCGTACGAAGCGCTCAACGACCCCGATCGCCTGACGCGCCCGATGCTGAAGCAGGGCGGCGAGTGGATCGAGACCGATTGGCCGACCGCGCTCGAATACGTGGCGCAGGGCTTGCGCGGCATCGCCGCCGATCACGGTCCGGCTTCGCTCGCGCTGCTCGCGAACGGGCACAGCACGGTCGAGGAACTGTTCCTGCTCAAGCAGCTCGCGAACGAGCTGCATACGCCGAATATCGATTTCCGTCTGCGCCAGAGCGATTTCTCGGCGCCCGTGACGGGCGCGCCGTGGCTCGGCATGCCGATCGCGGATTTGTCGGTCGTGAACGGCGCGCTGATCGTCGGCGCGTCGCTGCGCCGCGATCATCCGCTGTTCGCGCAGCGTCTGCGCCAGGCCGCCAAGAACGGTGCGCAGTTGCATTTGCTGCAGGCGACCGGCGACGATTCGCTGATCCCGACCGCGCAGCGCATCGTCGCGGCGCCGTCGGCGTGGCTCGACGAACTGGCCGGCATCATCGACGCGATCGCGCAGGCACGCGACATCCCGCTGCCGGACGGCATGCTTGGCGTGCTGGCAACGCCTGCCGCGAAGGCCGTCGCGCAATCGCTCATGAACGGCGAGAAGCGTGTCGTGCTGCTCGGCAACGGCGCGGTGCAGCACGAGCACGCGGCGCTGCTGCATGCGGCCGCGCAATGGATCGCCGACAACACGGGCGCCACGCTCGGCTTTCTCACGGAAACGGCGAACACGGTCGGCGCGTATCTGGCCGGCGCATTGCCGGGCCAGGGCGGCCTCGATGCCGCACAGGCGTTCGCGCAGCCGCGCCGCGGCTACGTGCTGCTCAACAACGAACCCGAATTCGACAGCGCCAATCCGGCATGGGCGCAAAGCGCGCTCAAGCAGGCCGACATGGTCGTGATGATGTCGCCGTTCAAGGCCGGCATGGAATACGCGGACGTGCTGCTGCCGGTGTCGCCGTACACGGAGACCTCGGGCACGTTCGTGAATGCGGAAGGGCGCGTGCAGTCGTTCAACGGCGTCGTGCGTCCGCACGGCGAGACGCGTCCGGCCTGGAAGGTGCTGCGCGTGCTGGGCGGCCTGCTCGGTCTGCCGAACTTCGAATACGAGACGTCGGAGGAAGTGCGTGTCGCGGCACTCGGCGAGAGCGGCATCGAGTCGCGTCTGTCGAACCGTACCGGCGTCGCGCCCGTGCGCGTCGCGCCGGAAGGGCGCGTCGGCTTCGAGCGCCTGGCCGAGGTGCCGATCTATCACGCCGATTCGCTCGTGCGCCGCGCCGAGTCGCTGCAGTTGACCGTGGCCGCCAGGGCCGCGCACGCGGCAGGGCTGCCGGCCGGTTTGTTCGACCGCCTCGGCCTCAAGAACGGCGAGCGCGTGCGCGTGACGCAAGGCACGCGTTCGGTGACGATGCCGGCCGTGCGCGATGCGCAACTGGCGGAAAACGTGGTGCGGGGGGGGGGCGGGCCGGGGGGCGGGTTGTGGCCAGCCCCCGGGGCGGGGGGGGGTGCGCGCAGCGCGGGCGAGCGCGGGCCGGCCCGGGGGGGGGCTTGGCGCTGGGGGTGCACTGGGGGGCGCGGCCCCCCCCCCCCCCCCCGGCGGCGGCCGAGCTCGGCAGCCTCAGCGGTGAACTGGTGGTGGAGAAGGCGTAATGAGCTTGTTCGATACGATCAACGCAGGTGGCGGCCAACTGCTCGGCGCCGCGTGGCCGACGGTGTGGGCGCTCGTGCGCATCCTCGTCGTGAGCGTGGCGGTGCTGCTGTGCGTGGCTTACCTGATTCTCTGGGAACGCAAGCTGATCGGCTGGATGCACGTGCGCATCGGCCCGAACCGCGTGGGGCCGGCCGGTCTCCTGCAGCCGATCGCCGACGTGCTCAAGCTGCTGCTCAAGGAAGTGATCCAGCCGACCAAAGCGAGCCCGTGGCTCTACCTGATCGCGCCGATCATGACCGTGGTGCCCGCGTTCGCGGTGTGGGCCGTGATTCCGTTCCAGGCGGGCGCCGTGCTCGCCAACATCAACGCGGGCCTGCTGTATGCGATGGCGATCTCGTCGATCGGCGTCTATGCGGTGATTCTCGCGGGCTGGGCGTCGAACTCGAAGTACGCGTTCCTCGGCGCGATGCGCGCCGCGGCGCAGATGGTGTCGTACGAAATCTCGATGGGCTTCGCGCTCGTGCTCGTGCTCATGACGGCCGGCAGCCTGAATCTGTCGGAGATCGTCGCATCGCAGCAGCACGGCATGTTCGCGAACGCGGGCGTCAATTTCCTGTCGTGGAACTGGCTGCCGCTGCTGCCGGGCTTCGTCGTGTATTTCGTGTCGGGCATCGCCGAAACCAACCGCCATCCGTTCGACGTGGTGGAAGGCGAGTCGGAGATCGTCGCGGGCCACATGATCGAATACTCGGGCATGGGCTTCGCGCTGTTCTTCCTGGCCGAATACATCAACATGATCGTGATTTCGGCGCTCGCGGCCACCTTGTTCCTCGGTGGCTGGGACGCGCCGTTCGGCTTCCTGTCCTTCATCCCGGGCATCTTCTGGCTGGCGTTGAAAGTGTTCGCGCTGCTGTCGGTGTTTATCTGGGTGCGCGCGACGTTTCCGCGCTACCGTTACGACCAGATCATGCGTCTGGGCTGGAAGGTATTCCTGCCCGTCACCGTGATCTGGGTGGTGGTGGTGGGCCTGTGGATCGTATCGCCGCTCAATATCTGGCATTAAGGCGCAGCCACATGAACGCAATCAAACAGTTCTTCAAGACCTTTTTCCTGGTCGAGCTGCTCAAGGGCATGGCCCTGACGGGCGGCTATACCTTCAAGCGCAAGGTGACCGTGCAGTTCCCGGAAGAAAAGACGCCGCTTTCGCCGCGTTTTCGCGGCCTGCACGCGCTGCGCCGTTACGAGAACGGCGAAGAGCGCTGCATCGCCTGCAAGCTGTGCGAATCGGTGTGCCCGGCGATGGCGATCACGATCGAATCGGAGGCGCGCGCCGACAATAGCCGCCGCACCACGCGCTACGACATCGATCTGACCAAGTGCATCTTCTGCGGTTTCTGCGAGGAAAGCTGCCCGGTCGATTCGATCGTCGAGTCGCAATTGCTCGAATATCACGGCGAGACGCGCGGCGACCTGTATTTCACGAAGCCGATGCTGCTCGCGGTCGGCGATCGCTACGAGAAGGAAATCGCGGCGGCCAGGGAGGCCGACGCGCGGTATCGCTGAGCCGCGCATCCGCTGCGGTTCTCGCTTAGAGCTTAATGACGAAACGGTAAACATGGACTTCACGACCGTACTTTTCTACATCTTCGGGGCGCTACTCTCACTGTCGGGCCTGAAGGTGATCACCGCGCGCAACCCGGTGGCGTCCGCGCTGTACCTGGTGCTCGCGTTTTTCAACGCGGCCGCGATCTGGATGCTGCTCGAGGCCGAGTTCCTCGCGATCCTGCTCGTGCTCGTGTACGTGGGCGCGGTGATGGTGCTGTTCCTGTTCGTGGTCATGATGCTCGACATCAACACCGACGCGCTGCGCCGCGATTTCCGGCGCTTCGTGCCGACGGCCACGCTCGTGGGCGGCATCATCATCGTCGAGATCGCGCTGATCCTGTGGCGCGGCTACGGCGCGACGGCGGCGCCCGTGCATGACGTGGCGGCCGGTCCCTACGCGGGCTGGACCAACACGCGCCTGATCGGCAAGATCATCTATACCGATTACATCTTCGCGTTCGAGATCGCCGGCCTGATCCTGCTCGTGGCCGTGATCGCCGCGGTCGCGCTGACGGGCGCGAAGGGCAAGGACAGCAAGCGCCAGAACGTGTCGGATCAGGTGCGCGTGCGCCGCGAGGACCGTGTGCGGCTCGTCAAGATGGCGGCCGAAGTCGCGGCGCCCGAAGAGCCGCAAGAGGCAGCCGCGGCCGACGCGGCCGCGCCCGCCGGCACGTCCAACAAGGCTTGAGGAGGCCACTCGCATGTTGACTTTGGCTCATTACCTGGTGCTCGGCGCGATCCTGTTCGCGATGAGCATCGTGGGCATCTTTCTGAATCGCCGCAACGTGATCGTGATCCTGATGGCGATCGAACTGATGCTGCTAGCAGTGAATACGAATTTCGTCGCCTTCTCGCATTACCTAGGCGACGTGCACGGACAGATTTTCGTATTCTTCGTACTAACGGTGGCGGCCGCCGAGGCGGCCATCGGTCTCGCGATCCTGGTCACCCTGTTCCGCAAGCTCGACACGATCAACGTCGAGGATCTGGACCAACTCAAGGGTTAATTACGGGCACCACGCTATGTCGAACACACTCAATGAAAATCTGCTGCTGGCGATTCCGCTCGCGCCGCTTGCGGGCTCTGTGATCGCGGGGCTGTTCGGAAAAACCATCGGGCGCGTCGGCGCGCACACCGTGACGATTCTGAGCGTCGCGCTGTCGTTCGTGCTGTCGTGCATCGTCCTGACCCAGGTCCTCGGCGGCGCGAGCTTCGACGGCGCCATCTACGACTGGATGGACATCGGCCTGCTCAAGTTCGAGATCGGCTTCCTCGTCGACTCGCTGACGGCGATGATGATGACGGTCGTGACCTTCGTTTCGCTGATGGTGCACATCTACACCGTCGGCTACATGAAGGACGAAGAGGGCTACCAGCGCTTCTTCTCGTACATCGCGCTGTTCACGTTCGCGATGCTGATGCTCGTGATGAGCAACAACTTCCTGCAGCTGTTCTTCGGCTGGGAAGCGGTGGGTCTCGTCTCGTACCTGCTGATCGGCTTCTACTACACGCGCGAAAGCGCGATCTACGCGAACATGAAGGCGTTCATCGTGAACCGCGTGGGCGATTTCGGCTTCCTGCTCGGCATCGGCCTGATTCTCGCGTATGCGGGTTCGATGAACTACGCGGAGGTGTTCGCGAAGGCGACCCAACTGTCCGCGCTGTCGTTCCCGGGCACGCAGTGGAGCCTGTTGACCGTGATCTGCATCTGCCTGTTCATCGGCGCGATGGGCAAGTCGGCGCAGTTCCCGCTGCACGTGTGGCTGCCGGACTCGATGGAAGGCCCGACCCCGATCTCCGCGCTGATCCACGCCGCCACCATGGTGACGGCCGGCATTTTCATGGTCACGCGCATGTCGCCGCTGTTCGACCTGTCCGAAACCGCGCTGTCGTTCATCACGATCATCGGCGCGATCACGGCGCTGTTCATGGGGTTCCTCGGCATCGTGCAGACCGACATCAAGCGCGTGGTCGCGTATTCGACGCTGTCGCAGCTCGGCTACATGACCGTCGCGCTCGGCGTCTCGGCCTATCCGGTCGCCGTGTTCCACCTGATGACGCACGCGTTCTTCAAGGCGCTGCTGTTCCTTGCCGCGGGCTCGGTCATCATCGGCATGCACCACGACCAGGACATGCGCAACATGGGCGGCCTGCGCAAGTACATGCCGATCACGTGGATCACGGCGCTCGTCGGCACGCTCGCGCTGATCGGCACGCCGTTCTTCTCGGGCTTCTATTCGAAGGACTCGATCATCGAGGCCGTCAAGCTCTCGCATCTGCCGGGCTCGGGCTTCGCGTACTTCGCCGTCGTCGCGAGCGTGTTCGTGACGTCGCTGTATTCGTTCCGCCTGTACTTCCTCGTGTTCCACGGCGAGGAGCGCTTCCGCAAGCCCAAGCATCCGGATTCGCCGATGGCGCTGGAAGCCGCCGCGCACGCGCATGACGAGCATCGCCACCACGAGGCGCACGGCCATCACGACCGCCACGGCCATCACGTCGAACCCGCACACGGCCATGCTCATCACGACGCCGTGCCGCACGAGTCGCCGTGGGTGGTGTGGCTGCCGCTCGTGCTGCTCGCGATTCCGTCGGTGATCATCGGCGCGTACACGGTCGGCCCGATGCTGTTCGGCAACTTCTTCCAGCACGGCGTCGCGTTCGACCAGGTCATCTACATCGGCCAGAACCACCCGGCGCTCGCCGAGATGGGACAGGAGTTCCATGGCTGGGCCGCGATGGCGCTCGATTCGCTGACGGGCCTGCCCGTATGGCTCGCGCTGGCCGGCTTCCTGGTGGCGTGGTTCCTGTACGTGAAGCGGCCCGACCTGCCGCCCGTGATCAGCCGCGCGTGCGGGCCGGTCTACACGCTGCTCGAGAACAAGTACTACCTCGACAAGATCAACGACGTCGTGTTCGCGAGGGGTGCGGTCGCGCTCGGCCGCGGGCTCTGGCGCGAGAGCGATATCGTGGTGATCGACGGCGTCGTCAACGGCAGCGCGCGTTTCATCAACTGGTTCGCCGGCGTGATCCGCTTCCTTCAATCGGGCTACATCTACCACTATGCATTCGCGATGATCATCGGCATGCTGGGTTTGCTGACGCTGTTCGTGACGCTTGGCGGTAAATAAAACTCAATAATACGAATACGAGACTAACCGATGCACGCATTCCCGATTCTCAGTATCGCGATTTGGCTGCCTATCGTCTCCGGTGTATTGGTGCTGCTGCTCGGCTCGGGCCGCAGCCCGGCGCCGGCTCACTGGATCGGTTTGATCGGTTCGGTGCTCGGTTTTCTCGTCACGATTCCGCTGATCACGGGCTTCGACACGAGCACCGCATCGCTGCAGTTCGTCGAGAACTATGCGTGGATCGAGCGCTTCAAGATCGCTTACCACCTGGGCGTGGACGGCATCTCGGTCTGGTTCGTCGTGTTGACGGCGCTGATCACGCCGCTCGTGCTGCTGTCCGCGTGGATCGTGATCACGGACGGCGTCTCGCAGTACATGGCCGCGTTCCTGATTCTGTCGGGCATCATGATCGGCGTGTTCTCGGCCGCGGACAGCCTGCTGTTCTACGTGTTCTTCGAAGCCACGCTGATTCCGATGTACATCATCATCGGCGTGTGGGGCGGTCCGAACCGCGTCTATGCCGCGTTCAAGTTCTTCCTCTACACGCTGACCGGCTCGCTGCTGATGCTGGTCGCGCTGATCTACCTGCATACCGTCACGCATTCGTTCGACCTCGCGATCTGGCAGGCCGCGCGGCTGCCGATGAAGGCGCAGATCCTGCTGTTCGTCGCGTTCTTCTTCGCATTCGCGGTGAAGGTGCCGATGTGGCCGCTACACACGTGGCTGCCCGACGCGCACGTCGAAGCGCCGACGGGCGGCTCGATCATCCTGGCCGCGATCATGCTCAAGCTCGGCGCGTACGGTTTCCTGCGGTTTTCGCTGCCCGTCACGCCCGACGCCGCGCATTTCTTCGCGCCGTTCATCATCTTCCTGTCGCTCGTCGCGATCGTCTACATCGGTCTCGTGGCGTTGGTGCAGACCGACATGAAGAAGCTCGTCGCGTATTCGTCGATCGCGCACATGGGCTTCGTGACGCTGGGCTTCTTCATGTTCAACCAGATGGGCATGGAGGGCGCGATCGTGCAGATGATCTCGCACGGCCTCGTGTCGGGCGCGATGTTCTTCTGCATCGGCGTGCTGTACGACCGCCTGCATTCGCGCGAGATCAGCGACTACGGCGGCGTCGTCACGGTGATGCCGAAATTCGCCGCGTTCGCGCTGCTGTTCGCGATGGCCAACTGCGGTTTGCCGGGCACCTCGGGCTTCGTGGGCGAGTTCATGGTGATCCTGGCCAGCGTGCAATACAACTTCTGGATCGCCTGCGGCGCCGCGTTCACGCTGATTCTCGGCGCGGGCTATACGCTTTGGATGTATAAACGCGTATATTTCGGGCCGGTGCTCAGCGACAAGGTCGCGAAGCTCGGCGATCTCGGCAAGCGCGAATTCGGCGTGCTCGTCGTGTTCGCGGGCCTCACGCTGTTGATGGGTGTGTATCCGAAGCCTTTTACCGACGTCATGCACGTTTCCGTACAAAACCTCCTCTCCCAGGTCGCGCAGTCGAAGCTGCCGCTCGCCAATTGAACGTGAGCGGAGGATAGATCAATCATGCAAAACGCTCCCTTGTCCGTACTCCTGCCCGATGGGCTCCTGATGGCCGCCATCGTGGTGGCGTGGCTCATCGATACCTTCTACGGCCTCAAAAGCCGTAACGTCACTTACTGGATCTCGGTGCTCGCATCGCTCGCGGCCGGCCTCTGGTTCGCGGCGCACGCGGCCGATCCGCAACAGTATTTCTTCTACTCGCGCATGATCGTCGTGGATCCGTTCGCGGACGTGATGAAGGCCGTCGTGTCGCTCGGCTTCGCCGTGACGCTGATCTACTCGCGCAAATACCTCGAAGATCGCGAACTGTTCCGCGGCGACGTGTTCCTGCTCGGCATGATGAATCTGTTCGGCCAGTTGATCATGATCTCGGGCAACAACTTCCTGACGCTGTATCTCGGCCTCGAGTTGATGTCGCTGTCGCTGTATGCGGTGATCGCGCTGCGCCGCGACGTGGCCCAGGCTAACGAAGCCGCAATGAAGTACTACGTGCTCGGCGCGCTCGCGTCGGGTTTCGTGCTGTACGGTATTTCGATGCTCTACGGCGCGACCGGTGCGCTCGATCTCGGCGACGTGCAGAAGGCCGTCGCCTCGGGTCACATCAATAACGCCGTGCTGCTGTTCGGCGTGGTGTTCATCGTCGCCGGTATCGCATTCAAGCTCGGCGCCGTGCCGTTCCATATGTGGGTGCCCGACGTCTATCAGGGCGCGCCGACCGCAATGGCACTGTTCGTCGGTGCGGGCCCGAAGATCGCCGCGTTCGCATGGGCGCTGCGCTTCCTCGTGATGGGGCTGTGGTCGCTCGCGCCGGATTGGCAGGAGATGCTCGTGATTTTCGCGGCGCTGTCGCTGATCGTCGGCAACCTGACCGGTATCGTGCAGCGCAATATCAAGCGCATGCTCGCGTACTCGGCGATCTCGAACATGGGCTTCGTGCTGCTCGGCATGCTGTCGGGCGTCGTGGACGGCTCGCCGGCCTCGGCCACGAGCGCCTACAGCGCGTCGATGTTCTATGTGATCGTCTATCTCGTCACGACGCTCGGCGCGTTCGGCATCATCATGCTGCTCGCGCGCCTCGATTTCGAGGCCGAAACCATCGACGACATGAAGGGTTTGAACAAGCGCAGCCCGGTGTTCGCGTTCGTGATGATGGTCATGATGTTCTCGCTCGCGGGGATTCCGCCGACGGCAGGCTTCTTCGCCAAGCTGGCCGTGCTCGAAGTGACCGTCAACGCCGGCCTGACCTGGCTCGCCGTGCTGGCCGTGCTCACCTCGCTGTTCGGCGCGTTCTATTACCTGCGCATCGTCAAGCTCATGTATTTCGATGCGCCGCTCGATGCGTCGCCGATCGAAGGCGATTTCAGCAAGCGCACGCTGCTGATCTGCAATGGCCTTGCGGTCGTCGCGCTCGGCATGCTGCCGAGCCAACTGCTCAAATTGTGCGCGCAGGCCATCGGCCATACGTTGCCGCGGTTATGTCGTCTGCCGGTTGGTTCGTCGTGTTGCTGGCGCTGGCCTGCGCCAATTTGCCGTTCGTCAATCAGCGCGTATTCGGCTGCGTGCGCGTGCCGTCCGGCGCGCGCGCGCGCAAGAGCGTGTGGTGGCGGATCGGCGAGTTGCTGATTCTTTACGTGCTGGTCGGCGCCGTCGGGTTCTGGCTCGAAGCGCACGCCGGCAACCGCTTCGAACAGGGCTGGCAGTTCTACGCGATCACCTTATGCCTGTTCCTGGTGTTCGCGTTCCCTGGCTTCACGTTCCAATATCTCGTCAAACGGCGCTGAACGCGCCCGCCGCATATCCCGGGAGTATCTAGATGGCCGAGCTGCCCGATCACGACGCCGCGTTGCGCGAAGTCTGCTTGACCAGCGAGCCCGCGTACGACGGCGCGTTTCTCAAGATCAAGCGCGATACCGTGCGCTTGCCCGACGGCAAGAGCGCGCTGCGCGAATACGTGACGCATCCGGGCGCCGTGATGGTGATCCCGTTGTTCGACGACGGCCGCGTGCTGATGGAAAGCCAGTTCCGCTATCCGATCGGCCAGGTGATGGCCGAATTCCCGGCCGGCAAGCTCGATCCGGACGAGGGCGCGCTCGCGTGCGCGGTGCGCGAACTGCGCGAGGAAACCGGTTATAGCGCGCGCGAATACCAATTCGTGACGCGGATTCATCCGATCATCTCGTACTCGACCGAATTCATCGACATCTACCTCGCGCGCGGCTTGACCGAAGGCGAGCGCGCGCTCGACGACGGAGAATTCCTCGAACTCTTCACGGCTACGCTGCCCGAACTGCTCGAATGGGTGCGCGACGGCCGCATCAGCGACGTGAAGACCATCATCGGCACGTTCTGGCTCGAAAAAGTGCTGTCCGGCACGTGGACCGCAGGTCCTGTCCTGCATCCTTGACCTGTTACGGCGCGCATCTCGGCCGCGCGCGCTACAATTTCGTCGTCACGGTCCCCGATCCGCGCCGCCTAATCCCGCACGGCGCGTTTTTCCATTAGTATTTAGCACGATCGTTCAGAAAAGGCGGTCGGGCTATGCTTGTAGTGCGTTCCAATTAAGCATGAAGGTTCTCGATCTCCAGTGCTCGCTCGCTCATCGTTTCGAAGGCTGGTTCGCCTCGACCGATGAGTTCGACGCGCAGTTGGCGCGGCGGCTCGTGACTTGCCCGATTTGTGGGGCGAGCGAAGTCAGCCGCGTACCGTCGGCGCCGCGCCTGAATCTGTCGTCGCATCGGAATGCGCCGCGCGACGGCGATCCGCGCGCGCAACAGGGGCAGATGCTGCGCGCGCTGCGCGAAATGATCGAGCGGACCGAGAACGTGGGCGAGCGTTTTGCCGAAGAAGCGCGGCGCATTCACTACCAAGAGGCGCCCGCGCGCAGCATTCGCGGCACGACCACGCCCGAGGATGCGCAGGCTTTGGCGGAAGAAGGCATCGAAATCATGCCGCTACCCGTGCCGGCCGCACTCAAGGAGCCGCTGCAATAGCGCCGTCCGGCGTATGGCTCGTGCGGCGCGGCACGCGCGGCAAGGAGACATACGCATGGATCTGGATTATTCCCCGGCGGACGACGCGTTCCGCGCCGACATCCGCGCCTGGCTCGAGGCCAATCTGCCCGAGCCGCTGCGCCGCAAGGTGCTCAGTCATCAGCGTTTGAATCGCGAAGACTACGCGAGCTGGCACCGCGTGCTTGGCGCGCGCGGCTGGTCCGCGCCCGCGTGGCCCGTCGAATACGGCGGCCCAGGCTGGAACCCCGTGCAGCGCCACATTTGGGAAGACGAGTGCGCGCGCATCGGCGCACCGCCGATCCTGCCGTTCGGGGTGTCGATGGTCGCGCCCGTGCTCATGAAATACGGCAGCCCGGCACAGCAGCGGCATTACCTGCCGCGCATCCTCGACGGCACCGACTGGTGGTGTCAGGGCTACTCCGAGCCAGGATCGGGCTCCGATCTCGCGTCGCTGCGCACGCGTGCCGACCGCCACGGCGACCACTACATCGTGAACGGCCAGAAGACCTGGACCACGTACGGCCAGCATGCGGACATGATGTTCTGCCTCGTGCGTACCGATCCCGAGGCCAAGAAGCAGGAGGGCATCTCGTTCCTGCTCATCGACATGAAGACGCCGGGCATCACCGTGCGCCCGATCATCATGCTCGACGAAGAGCACGAAGTGAACGAGGTGTTCTTCGACAACGTGCGCGTGCCCGTCGAGAATCTCGTCGGTGAGGAAAACCGCGGCTGGACCTATGCCAAATATCTGCTCGGCCACGAACGCACGGGCATCGCGCGCGTGGGCGGATCCAAGCGCGAACTGGCCTTTCTGAAGCGGCTCGCGTTGCAGCAGCGCAAGAACGGCCGGCCGCTGATCGAGGATGCGTTGTTCGCCGCCAAGCTCGCGTCGCTCGAAATCGAATTGATGGCGCTCGAGGTGACCGTACTGCGTGTAGCGAGCAGCGAGGCGAGCGGGCGCGGGCCAGGCCCCGAGGCATCGATGTTGAAGATCAAGGGCACCGAGGTGCAGCAGGCGCTGACCGAATTGATGGTCGAGGCCGTCGGACCGCTCGCCGCGCCGTTCGATCCCGCCTATCTCGACGGCGAGCATCCCGCGAGCGTGACGGGCGATGATGCGGCCGCGCCGCTTGCCGCCTACTATTTCAACTTCCGGAAGACTTCGATCTACGGTGGTTCGAACGAAATTCAGAAGAACATCATCGCGCAGATGATGCTCGGCCTCTGAGGACGCGCGCATGGACTTCAACTTTTCTCCCGAGCAGCAGCAATTCGCCGACGCGCTGCGTCGTTATCTCGACGACCGCTACACGCTCGAAGTGCGCGGTGCCATCGTGCATGGCGCCTCCGGCGTGTCCGACCCGCAATGGCATGCGTTTGCCGAACTCGGCCTGACCGCGCTGCCGGTGCCGGAAGCGCAGGGCGGCTTCGGCGGTACGGCGGTCGATATGCTCGCAGTGATGCAGGAGCTCGGGCGCGCGCTCGTCGTCGAACCGTATTGGGCCACGGCGGTCGGCGTCGAGGCGTTGCGTTTGAGCGGCGCCGACGACCCTGCCAATGCCGAGCTGCTGGAGCGCGTCGCGAGCGGCGCGGCCAAGCTGGCCGTCGCATTCTACGAGCCGGGATCGCGCTACGCGTGGCTGTCGCCGGAAGCTGCCGCCGCGCGCATCGGCGATAACTATGCGCTGAGCGGCGTCAAATCGGTTGTCCAGCACGGTGCGCAGGCCGATGCGTGGATTGTGCCGGCGCGGCTCGACGGAGCCGTGGCGCTGTTCGTCGTGGCGCGCGGCGCGGCCGGCGTCGAGGTCAGCGATTACCGTACCATCGACGGCCAGCGAGCCGCCACGCTCGCCTTCGCGAATACGCCCGCACGTCTATTGAGCGGGGCGGGCGGCGGGGCCGAGCATCTCGACCAAATCGCCGATTACGGCATCGGACTGTTGTGCGCAGAAGCGCTCGGCGCGCTCGATGCGATCAATCGCGCCACGCTCGACTACACCAAGACGCGTACGCAATTCGGCGTGCCGATCGCGCGCTTCCAGGTGCTCCAGCACCGCATGGCCGAGATGCTGATTCACGCCGAGCAAGCGCGTTCGCTGACTTATCTAGCCGCGGCCACCTACGTGAAGGGCGATCCCGAAGCGCGGCGCCGCACGGCTTCGGCGGCCAAGGTGCGCGTCGGTCAGGCCGCGCGTTTCGTCGGGCAGCAGGCGGTGCAGCTGCACGGCGGCATGGGCGTGACCGACGAGGTCATGGCCGCGCATCTGTTCAAGCGCCTGGCCATCATAGACACCATGCTCGGCGACGTCGATCATCATTTGGCCCGCTTCGCATTGCTGCCCGGTTTCGCTGCGACCGCCGAGGTATGACGCGTATGCTGCGTGAAAATGGTTCTTATAACTGAATGAATTGGCAAAGATTTCTTGGAGAACTCGAAATGGGCATCAGCTACGAAGACCTCGAGGTAGGCAGCACGACCGAAGTCGGCAAACATACCTTCGAACCCGCAGAGATCATCGCGTTCGCTTCGCAATACGATCCGCAGCCGTTCCACCTCAGCGAAGAGGCCGGGCGCGCGTCGATGTTCGGCGGCCTCGCCGCGAGCGGCTGGCATACGTGTGCGACCATGATGGGCATGTTGGTGCGTAACATGCTGTCTGGCTCGACAAGCCTCGGTTCGCCCGGCATCGACGAAATCCGTTGGCTCAAGCCCGTGATCGCCGGCGACACGCTCACGATGTACAGCAAGATCCTCGACAAGCGCGTCTCGGCGAGCCGTCCCGATCGCGGCATCGTCTCGACCGAATGGATCGGCGTGAATCAGCACGGCGATACTGTGGTCACGGTGCGCTCGAAAGTCTTGTTCGGCTTGCGCAACCCGCAGCCGCACGCCTGAAGCGCGTGGCCGGCGCGTACTCGACGAACGTCGTTTCGTGGTCGAGGCCGGCTTCTACACATCGCCTTCTACAAACGCGCCAGCCGTTCGAGCGCCGCGGCCAACGTTTCTTGACGCTTGGCAAAGCAGAAGCGCACCACGCCCGACTCATGCGGCGCATGATAGAACGCGGAGACGGGGATTGCCGCCACGCCGATCTCCGTCGTCAGCCAGGTAGCGAAATCCGCTTCGGGCAAATCGCTGATCGCCGAATAATCCACGCATTGGAAATAGGTGCCCTCGCACGGCAGCAGCTTGAAGCGCGTGCCGCTCAATCCGTTCCGGAAGAAGTCGCGCTTCTGCTGATAGAACGCGGGCAGCTTCAGGTACGGCGCGGGGTCGCGCAGATGCGTGGCGATACCCATCTGCATCGGCGTGTTGATCGAGAACACGTCGAACTGATGCACCTTGCGGAACTCGGCCATCAGCGGCGCCGGCGCGGCCACGTAGCCGATCTTCCAGCCCGTCACGTGATAGGTCTTGCCGAAACTCGACACGATCCAGCTGCGCGCGGCCAGTTCCGGATGGCGCGCGAGGCTCTCGTGCCGCACGCCGTCGTAGACCATGTGCTCATAGACTTCGTCGGACAGGATCAGGATATCGGTCCCGCGCACGATGTCCGCGAGCCGGTGCATGTCGGCTTCGCGCCAGATCGTGCCGGTCGGGTTGTGCGGCGTGTTGACGATGATCAGGCGCGTCTTCGGCGTGACGGCCGCAGCGAGCTGATCGAACGGAATCGCGTAATCGGGCGCCTCGAGCGTCACGAACACCGGCGTGCCGCCGGCCAACGCGATCGCGGGCAGATAACTGTCGTAATTCGGTTCGAGCACGATCACTTCGTCGCCCGGGCGCACAGCGCACAGAATCGCCGTGAACAGCGCCTGCGATGCGCCGGCCGTCACCGTGATTTCCTGCGCGGGATCGTACGTGCGTCCATAGCACGCTGCGATCTTGTCGGCGATCGCGTTGCGCAGCGGCGCGACCCCGGGCAGCGGCGCATATTGATTGTGGCCGTTGCGCATCGCCTGAGCGACGGCTTCGACGATGCGCGGATCGCAGCCGAAATCGGGGAAGCCTTGGCCGAGATTGACCGCGCCGTGCTCGGCGGCCAGTGCGCTCATGCGCGTGAAAATCGTCGTGCCGACCTGCGGCAGGCGCGACGGCAGGGGCGGCGTGGCGGGCAACTCGTTGGGCGTATGCGGAGCGTTCATCGTGGTCGGTAGTTCGGTTCAAACAGGGGCGCCGAGGCGATCGGCTGCGGCTGGCGGGTTTTCCGCCAGCACGGCGCGCACGAACGGCCCGGGCGCATCGATACGGAACCCGCATCGGCGGGCGGTGCTGCGGCCCAGCTTGAGCAACGCGCGATCCTTCGAGATCAGCCAGTCCGCGCGCGCGCCGTAGGCGAGTTCGAGAAACTTTTGATCGTCGCGGTCTCGGCAGACCGGCAGCGCGGTCATCTCTTGCAGTTCGCCCGGCGCCACGTGCCGCGCCATCCGCGCGACAGCCGCGAGCACCGCAGACTTGTCGATCTGACGCGCGCTGAACAGCGGATAATCGAGCACCCATTCCAGTTCGCGCAGGCAGCGCCCGTCGATCACGGCAGTCAGCGTACCGTGCTCGAGCGCCGCGCGAATCGGGCGCGTGGCCGGATCGTCGAAGACGAGGATATCGATCCACACGTTGGAATCGAGCACGACGACTTGAGCAGCGGGGAGTGGGGCGTTGGAACCGGGCATTCGTTACAATCGAGGTTTTGCGTCAACAAGGCGCCTGAGCGCCCGCGAAACCCTATGATAATCGTTCTGACCAAGGGGACAGTCTGAAAGCCTTGCTGGGTAAGGTTTCGCCTTATCTGACAAGGGTTTCCGGGCGACTGCTACCGGTGTAGCACCCACTACACCGACTCGGAAAGACAATGAAAAACTACGTCCATAAGCGCCCCGGTAGCAAGTCTTACCAGTACCGCCGAAAGGTTCCCGCTGCGCTGATCGAGCACTACGGCAAGCGTGAAATCGTGTTCAGTCTGCGCACCGCTGACGCTGCCGAAGCGAAGCGGCTAGGTGCTCTACACACGGTCAAATACGATAACGAGTTCGCTAAACTGCTGAACCCCGCAGACGTGCCGCCAAAAATCGATACGGGGGCAGACTGTAGCGGTCTAATAAACCCGGACACGAATTTAGGCGAGAATGCTCGCCATGA
>CAUPOD010000005.1:0-20431 GCA_963512745.1 uncultured Burkholderia sp.
CTCGAGCAGATCGGCGCGCGCCGCATAGACGGCCTCGACGCCCGCGCCGCGCACGATCGCGGCCTCGAAGTCCATGCCGGCCACGGCAATCACCGGCGCGCGCGCCGCACCGGCAGCCGTCATCGGCATCGCCCCGCTAGCCGCATTGCCCACGCGCCGCTCACATCCCGACCGTGACGCGTGCCGTGCCGTCACGCTTCAACGTGCGATAGCGCGCGAGCGCCCACAGCGGGAAGAATTTGCGATAGCCGTGATAGCGCAGATAGAACACGCGCGGAAAACCCGTCGCCGTGAAGCGCGTCTCGTCCCACAGGCCGTCGGCTTGCTGCTGCGCACAGAGATACGCGATGCCGCGCGCGACGGCCGGATGTTCGGCCATGCCGGCCGCCATCAAGCCGAGCAGCGCCCACGCGGTCTGCGAGGCCGTGCTCGGCGCGCGCTCGTAGCCGCGGTAGTCGAGCTTGTAGCTAGCGCCGTCCTCGCCCCAGCCGCCGTCCGGATTCTGAATCGAGACCAGCCATTGCGCGGCACGCTCGACGCGCGCGTCGTTGGGCGCCAAGCCGGCCGCGTTGAGCGCGCACAGCGCGCTCCAGGTGCCGTAGATATAGTTCATGCCCCAGCGGCCGTACCAGCTGCCGTCGGCACGCTGCTCCTTGAGCAGATAGTCGAGCGCGCGCTGCGCCGCCTGGCTGTTCGCGGGCATCTCTCCGAGTTGCGCAAGCATCGACAGGCAGCGCGCCGAAACGTCGGCCGTCGGCGGATCGAGCAGCGCCCCGTGATCGGAGAACGGAATGTTGTTGAGGTAATCCTGCGTGTTCTCGGGCTCGAAAGCGCCCCAGCCGCCGTCGCTGCTCTGCATCCCGACCACCCATTCGCGCGCGCGCGCGATCGCCTCGCGGTCGGCCTCATGGTCGCCCGTCAGGCGCGCCGCGCGGTCCATCGCCATGACCACCACGGCGGTATCGTCGACGTCGGGGTAATACGCGTTCTCGTACTGGAACGCCCAGCCGCCCGGGCGCACGTTCGGGCGGCGCGAGATCCAATCGCCGCGCACGTCGAGAATCTGGCGCGGACGCAGCCATTCGAGCCCGCGCAAGACGGCCTGCTCGGCGCGCGGCTCGCCGGTTTCGAGCAGCGCGTGCGCGACGAGCGACGTATCCCAGACCGGCGACAGGCACGGCTGGCAATACGCCTCCTCGTCGTGGATCACGAGCAGCCTCTCGACCGATTCGCGCGCGATCGCGCGGCGCGGATCGCGCTCGTCGCAGCCGAGCGCCGCGTACATCATGACCGAGTTGGCCATCGCCGGATAAATCGCGCCGAGCCCGTCCTCGCCGTTCAGGCGTTCGTCCACGAACTCGACGGCCGCGCGGATCGCACGCTCGCGCGTGTAGTTCGGAAACAGGCTGTCTGTCAGACGCAGCGCGCCGTCCACGGCGCGGAAGAACATGAACCAGCCCGTGCTCTGATGCGGCGCCTTCGGCAGCAGCCCGGTGCTCACGGGCGCGCCGAGGAACAACTCGTCGATACGCACGCCGCGCGGGTTCTTCGCCACCGGCCGCTTCGCGGCCAGCACCAGCAGCGGCACGATCACCGTGCGCGCCCAATACGAAACCTTCGACAGATGGAACGGGAACCACTGCGGCAACAGCATGATCTCGGGCGGCATCATCGGCACCGCATACCACGACACCATGCCGTACAACGCGAGCTGAACGCGCGTGAACACGTTCGACATCTCGGCGCCGCCCATCGCGTGGATCGCCTGGCGCGCGCGCTGCATGTGCTCGGCGTTTTCGTCGTCGCCGATCATCTTCAGCGCGAAGTACGCCTTCACGCTCGCGCTGATGTTCGGCGCGCCGTCCGTAAACAGCGGCCAGCCGCCGCCTGGCAACTGCAGGCGCCGCAGATAGCGCGCGATTTTTTGCTCGAGTTCGAGGTTCGGCGTTTCGCCGAGATAATGCACGAGCAGCACGTATTCGGCCGGAATCGTCGTGTCGGCCTCGAGTTCGTAGACCCAATGGCCGTCCGCCTGCTGCGCGCCGAGGATCGCGTCGGTCGCGCGCGCGACGGCTTCATCGAGCGCGACGGCATCGAGCACACGCGTATCGGTCAAATCGTTCATCGAATCTCCTGGTAGAACGGACGGCGTGTCACGACGGCGCGCCACGCGCGGGAGGCGCCGCCAGCCTTGGCCTGCCGGCCGGATAGCTTTAGAACAGCCCGTAGCGGGCTGCTATCAAGAGCATGCGCGCGCGCGGTTTGCGCAACGGCGCGCGCGGCGGAGCGAAGCCGCGCGCAAGCGCGGCGTCGAGAATGCAGCGGTAGGCGCCCGCCATGATGCGCGGCGCACGCACCTGTGCGCGCGGCGTACGATCCATCAACGCATCGGCCGCGGCGAAATGTGCGCGCGCCTGTTCGACGAGTTCGGCGCACACGCGCGGCAGCGCCGGATCGCGCGCGATCGTCTGCGGATCGGTGATCGCGATGCCCGCGCGTTCGAGCGACTCGCGCGGCAGATAGCAGCGGTCGATCGCTGCGTCCTCGTCGATGTCGCGCAGGATGTTGGTCAACTGCAGCGCGCGCCCGAGATGGTGGGCCAGTTCGCGGCCCGGCTCGGGCGCCATGCCGAAAATGCGCACCGACAGGCGCCCGGCCGAACTCGCGACGCGGTCGCAATAGAGGTCGAGCGTGGCCGCGTCGGGCGCGCAAATGTCTCCGGCCGCGTCCATCGCCATGCCGTCGATCATGTCGTGAAAGTCCTGGCGCTGCAGATCGAACTTAACGATCTCGCGCGCCAGCGAGGCCAGCGCCGCGGGCGGGCGGCCCGCGTAACACGCGTCGATATCGGCGCGCCAACGCGCGAGCCCTGCGGCGCGCGCGTCGCGCGCCCCGCCCTCGTCGGCGATGTCGTCGACGGCGCGGCAAAACGCATAGACCTGATACATCGCCTCCCGTTGTGCGGGCGGCAGCAGGCGCATGGCGAGATAAAAGGAGCTGCTCGAAGTCACGGCAGCCGCGTCGGGATTCTCGACGCTGTCGGCAACGGATTCTAGTACGGCCAAGTCGGGCTCCGCGTAAATGCCCCCGCGGGGACGAAGGCGGCCACACCCGGTGACGCGAAACACCATGCGGGCAGGCACGATAAACCGCGCACGCATGGCCGGCGGGCGGCCTCGATTGGCCGAAAGTATATCAATTTTGCCCCGTTCGGCTGGGATAGACCGAGCGCGAGCGGCCCGCGCGTCAGGCGAACACGATGTCGCGCTGCAGATCGAGCGCGATCAGCCCCATGCTCCGCACGAGTTGCAGCATCTGATGCGGCTCCAGGCGCGAGCCCATGAAGCTCGTCACTTGGCCGTTCGCCTCTTCCGTCAGTTGAAATACGGGGCCGCCCGTCCCGAACCAGGCGCCCGGCACCTCGCCCGACTCGCGCCAGTCGAGCTGATCGAACAGGCTCGCGATGCCGGCCCGCACGACCGCGCCCGAGCCGATCGACGGCGGCACGTCGCCCAGATCGTCTAGCGAGTATGGCCCGGGTTTCGTTGGGCGCCGATAGAACAGATAATCGATGTCCATTGCGCGCGAGAGAAGGAAAAGCCTCAAAGTAACGCGCCGCGCCCGCAAAGAAAACCCCTGGCGCGAAATGTCTCTCGAACGAGACAATCACGGGCGCCGCAAAACGCGCGGCCGCCCAATCCAAATATAAGCAATTAGGAGACACCAGATGACCGTTACTCCCTCTAACCTGCCGTTCGTTCTAGTGCATGGCGCATGGCACGGCGCGTGGGCCTTCGAGCGCGTGCTGCCGGCGCTGGCCGCGCACGGGCACGCGGGTCTGGCGCGCGACCTGCCCGGACACGGCGCCCATGCCAGCTATCCGGCAGCGTTCGAGGGCCGTCCGTTCGATGCCGCCGCGTTCGCGTCCGAACCTTCGCCGCTGGCCGGCACGACCCTCGACGCCTACGCGGACAGCGTGCTCGAAACCATCGACGCGGCACGCCGACTCGGCCATGAACGCGTGGTATTGGTCGGCCACAGCATGGGCGGCCTCGTGCTGAGCGCCGTTGCCGAACGCGCGCCGGAGAAAATCGCCAAGCTCGTGTATCTGACGGCGTTCATGCCCGCCGCGGGCGCGAGTGCGCTCGACTACGTACGCGCACCGGAGAATGCGGGCGAGCAACTCGGCGCGTTGATCGTGGCCAGCCCGCGCGTCGGCGCATTGCGCCTCGACCCGCGCAACCCCGATCCCGCCTATCGCACCGCGGCCAAGCAAGCGTTCTGCCACGATGCGAGCGATGCCGATTTCGAAAGCGCGCGTCAGCTCATGAGCTGCGACGCGCCGTCTGCGCCGTTCGCCGTCCCGGCCGCCAGCACGCGCGAGCGCTGGGGAAGCGTCGAGCGCCACTACATCCACTGCCAGGAAGACCGCGTGATTCCGCCCGCGCTGCAGCAACGCTTCGTCGACGAAGCCGACGCGTTCACGCCCGGCAATCCCACGCATGTCCATACGCTGCCCGGCAGCCATTCGCCGGCGCTCGAACGCCCGCAAGCGCTCGCCCAAATGCTGGCGGAGATTGCGCGCGGCTAAGGTGCGATCCATTGCGGATACGGCCGCGAAGCCGGGCCGCTGGGAAAGTGAAGTCGATGTCCGAGCCATGGTCGCCGTTGCGCCCGCAACCATAGCCGCGAAGCCGCGGTCATTTTCGCATCAACCCAGCCCGCGGCTTTACGGACGGGGCGCACGCCCCGCCTTTCCACATACTTTTCCACAGAAACTGTGCATAACCTCGCGATTGTGCAATCTAGCGTCCCCGTATAATTTTTATAATTAAAATTACTCGAACAACACTTTCACGGCCTCGGGCGGCCGACCAATTGCGGCCTTCCCTCGATAGACGACGATCGGTCGTTGCAAAAGGATCGGATGAGCGGCGACAGCGCCATAGAGCTGCGCATCGGAAAGCGCCGGGTTATCCAAGCCGAGTTCTTGATAAGGCGCTTCGTTTGTCCGAAGCATGTCGCGCACCGAACCGCCGAGTTGCCGATGCAGCGTTTCCAACTGCTCGGCCGTCAGCGGGGTTTTCAGATATTCGATTACGGTAATGGGCGAGCCGTCGGGGTTCAGCGTATCGAGCAGCGCCAAGGTCTCGCGCGATTTGCTGCAACGCGGGTTATGGAGAATCGTGATCATCGTTAGGGCCATTGAGAACAGGGTTAGAGCATCATTCTAGCGCCACCCGACATGCACGAAAGCACGTCCAATACGGAACAATCCAGATCCCACACACGCAGCCGCGTGATCGATGCCGCACACGACATCTTTATGCGCATAAACCCATACCGCCTCGTCACTCACCGACGACTTGGACAAAGCACATCTAAGCCCAGCGGGTTTATGCGCATAAACCTGTGCCAAACGGCATAGCGTGGGTGATTTCTGCAACAAACATTCTAATATAAATAAGTCGATGTATAATTCGCCAATTCTCATCGGAAGGAGATGAAATTGGCGGCGGAAATCATAGCGGTCACTCAGCAAAAAGGTGGTGTAGGCAAGAGCACTATCGCCATGCATCTCGGCGCCGCCTTCCATGAAAAAGGACGGCGCGTTCTGGTTGTCGATGCCGACGGCCAAAATACCTTGGTCCATTGGTCCAGCGCCTCTGGCGACAGCGAAAACGGCATTCCGTTTCCCGTCGTGAATCTCGCGGAAGCAGGCGGTCAAATTCATCGCGAAATCAAGAAGTTCATCAACGACTACGACGTGATCATCGTCGACTGTCCCCCGTCGATTACCGAGAAAGTCTCCGGCGTCGTCTTGCTCGCCGCCTCGATTGCAGTCGTCCCAACCTCTTCGTCGCCGGCCGATTATTGGTCGAGCGTCGGCCTCGTCAAGCTGATCCAGCAGGCGCAGGTCATGAACGAAGATCTAAAGGCCGTGTTTCTGCTCAATAAGACCGAGGAAAAGCGCATGCTCACGCGCGAACTGAAGCGCGCGCTGGAAGACCTCGGTTTCCCCTTGCTGAAGACGCAAATCCCCACGCGGGAAGCCTATAAGCAAGCAATGGCGCTTGGGCAAACCGTGTTGCAGATGAACGACCGCGGCGCCAAGCTCGCCGCCGCTGAAATCCGTGCATGCGCAGCCGAAATCGCCGCCATGCTGCCCTGACTTTATGCGCATAAAGGATAGCCGGTCATGACCTCACGATTCGCCAAAGGTTTTCAAGCCCGCCCCGACATCACCACCAGCGAAAAGCGGACCTCGCTCGACCGCCTCAAGGCAATAGACGACATCGTCAACCCGGAAACCGCTCCGAAAGCCCCGATTCACAAAGGCGTGACCCGCGCGGTGAAGGCCGACGATACTGTGGTGCTGGAACAGGAGCCGACCGACGAGTCGAGTCAGTTTCGCGCGTGGCGTCTGGAGAACCGTTACGCACCGGGACAGATCGTCGAATTGCCGCTGAAGGCGATCAAACCGAGTCCGTTCAACCCGCGGCATTTCTATTTGAAATCGTCGATCGCCGAACTGGCTGTCAACCTTGCCAAGCAAGGTCAACAGCAAGCGATTCACGTCATCCCCGATTACGACAATCCCGGCACGTATTTCGTCAGCGACGGCGGCCGCCGCGTCCGGGCATTGAAGGAAGCGAATAAGGAAACGGTCAAGGCGACCGTAATCGATCTTCCGATCGGTATTCAGAGCTACAAGCTCGGCTACGATCTCAACGTCCAGCGCGACTCGCAAACGGTCTTCGATAACGCAGTCGTCTGGAAACGTTTTTTAGAAGAAAAATATTTTCAAAGCCAGAAAGAACTATCCGAACACCTCGGTCTCGACGAATCGACCGTGGCGGTTGCGCTGTCGATCGGCAAACTGCCTGAGGCCGTCATGCAGGAAATGGTCGCGCGGCCCGATCGCTTCGGTTCGAACATGGCCTATCAGGTCGGCCGCTACCATACGGCGCGCGGCACCGATGCCACGCTGCGTCTGATTCATAAGATTTTGTCCGACGATCTGAGCACGCGCCAGGTCGCCGATATCGTGAAGGGCAGAGCCACCGAGCGCACGGAAGGTACCGCCAGCGGGGCAGGGCGTCAGCACTATGCTCAACGCCACGAGATCAAGCTCGATGGCATCGTGGTCGGGGATCTGAAATCGTATGGCGAGGACCGCCTGGAATTGCGGCTGCGCGGTTTATCGAAAGAAAAGCGCGACGAGATCCTGGAACAACTCGAACGGATGCTGCTCGCTTGATCGGGCCCCGAATCACCCCCTAAGCGGCCCCGCAACGGGCCGGACGCGGTCCGGCTCCGCCGGCGCCGCCATCCCTTACCTGAGCAACCTCAAGCCGCGCGCGACTGGCTCAGCGTAAAGCCGAGCAGGTCGCCGTCCGTGGGCTCGCCCCAGGTTCTATGGGCCAGCCAGTCGAAGAAGCGCGACTCCATGAGCTTCGACTCGATGCCGCGGCGGCGCCAATCGTCGCGCAGCTGGGCGCCGAGCTTCGACACCACGTCGGCTTCGAACGTGACGCGCGCGGTCTCCTGTTCTTCCTCACCTTGCGCGTCGTACAGCGCGCGCGCTTCCTTGCGGCGATGCGCATCGTATTCGCTGCGCAAGCGCGCCTTGGGATCGTCGGCGGCGGATTCGATGAGCGAAGCCGTCTTGGGCGCGCCCGGAAGCGCCTCGACTTCCTCGACCTGCGGTGCATAACCCTTCTTCAACGCGTCCTTGAAGAACGCGGCCGCGCTGCGCACGGGCGGCAGCGTAGTGCTGCGCATGCGCTGCTCGGTCAGTTGGAGTGCCGCACGGATCCGGTTCTCCTCGCTGTCCGTGTAGAGGGTATTGGCTTCCTTCTCCGACACGCCGAGCTTGATCATGCGATCGACCAACGTACTGTCGAACACGTTCGGGTGCTCGTCGAGCGCCAGCATGGGCTGTTTGCGTTCGGTCACCCGAAACTGGATCTCGGCCACGCGGCGGCCTTCGCGATGCTCGATCAACTCGACGAAGATATTCGTGACCGCGTTGACCTCGGCAATTGCCGGCCGCAGGTAATCGCGCTTGAAATACTTGTACTCGCGCTTCGCCTCGTCGCCGGCCTCGGTATCGGGCGTACCGGACAGAATAGGGCGCCACCATTCCCACGGCTCGCGCATGGTCAAATGGCTCGGATTGGTCAGGTAACGGACGCAGATTTCGTACAGCGCGAGGCCCGCGCTGCTGCGTAATTGGCTCTGGAACTGTAGGCTCAGGCGCGCGTACTGCTGCGGGTCGAGCAGTTTCTTGCGGAATTTGGGCGCGAACGAGAATTCGACCCAAACGCGGCGCGTAGCGGGGTCTTCCAGGATTTCGGCATCGGCGATCAGCGTGGAGATACCCCACTTACGGCCGGGCTTCTGGCTCGACACGCCCGAACTCCATTCGACCTGCACCGACACCATGCGCCGCAGGTGTTCCTTGACCAGCGCGGTGTCGTTGGAATCGAACGCGGCATTCGCCACGATATCGGAGAGGAGGGCGCGGTACGTGTCCGAGTCGTCGGCCTGCTGCGCGACGGCAAGCAGGACATTGAACAACTTACGGGTCAGCAGAGTAATCTTGCCGCTCTTAGGCTGGATCGCGATCGCCTCGACGGCTTTGCGCAACTCGGCCGAACTGGCCAGCACATCCACATCGGTTTTTTTCGCGCGCCTGGTTACCATGCCTGAAATCGGAAGGAAATTTGGTGCAAGCATAACGTCCGCGGTGATCGTCGTCTACAGCGATATGCTCACCGTCGCGGGTGAAGCGTGCCGAATTGCGCGCACTCACCCAAGCCAGTCCCGTAAACTCTCACCTATAGCGATTGGACGCGTACGACGCGGAGCCCGATTTCTCGGGGCGCCTCGCATTTCCAAGCAAAACCGGCCCGTACACTAGGCCAGTAAACGATTCCCGTATCGTCTCACCTTCAATATTTGTCGCAAAACCACGACGCCGCGAGCAATTTCGCGGTCCCGGACCCGCGACACGCTCGAATCGCCGCGTCGCGGAGCACAAAAGGGGGTTTTGGACAGGCTCGGATGCGGTGCGCCGGCCCTCGACACCCCATTTCGGACTACCGACACCCCGTATACGCACTACTGGCTCCCGAAAACGCTCACCCTTCCCCCCAGACCGAATATCGTGGCGATCCGCCGGGAAGCGTGAGCTGACGGCCCCCAGCCATACGCACCTTCCCGAAAAAGCTCACCTGAATCGCTCCCGACACCTCGCGCAGCCCTCCCGAAAATTCTCACCTGAATCGCGGGGGGCCGCAAAAAAACCAATCTAGACAGGCACTTATGAGCCAAATCTGAAGCAGCAGTCCCATGTCAGCGCTCTCCCGAATAACCTCACCTTAGAAGACACCGGGACTTTCCCAGGTCATTTGACGGAATCCCGAATGACCTCACCATAGGGCGTGATCACATGAACAGAATCGAGCTCACCTATGGCTATATGTATGCCAAAAACTGAAAGTGGTTACTAACTTTTAATTTAAAGGTAAACAAAACGCCTCATTCCTAGGCATTTGGGCTCCCGATAACTCTCACCTCAAGGACTTTCCAGCCATTCATACCGGCTCCCGAAAATCCTCACCTTGGACAAAAAGCCGCCGCGAAAACCCGAACCGACTCCCGAAAAAGCTCACCCACAGAGCGTCGAGCCCGTGTTTTAGGCAGTTTCAAGCGGTCAGCTCCCGAAAAAGCTCACGTCAGCGGGCCTTGGTGCCCCGCAGCAACTCACCTTAGCCCTCAAACGGCTGTTTTTTACCCCGAAATAGCCCCTCGAACACCCTCCCGAAAAGACTCACCTTCGGTCATTCCGGGCGTTTCAGGCGGTCCCTGGCTGCACTAGGCCTCGAGCTAGATCGGTCCCCGTAAAGCTTCACCTTTAGGAAAATCCCGCATTACCGAGCGTCCCCGAATCCCCTCACGATCTTTCCCGGAAGCGCTCACGCTCGATCCTGAATCCCATCACGTCGTCTCCCGTAAAGCTTCACGATACATCCCGTAAAGCTTCACCTTACTCCCCGGAAACCCTTGTCAGATAAGGCTTCCAGCGATCCGTTAACGTATTTAAGAAGTTCTAGGGTGTTTACTTTTAATACTCTCAATACGTGCCCCTGTGTCTCTCGACAGAGAGACCGAACCCCAGTCTCCAGAAATCCACCTTATCGGTTAACCTCGAGCGGAAGACTCGTGGCGAACTCGAAGTCCTGCGCCTAAATCTGTAAACCACCGCAAGACACGCGGTTTACCCATGGATACAACAACCTAGCCGCGTTTCCGTGAAACAACTTTAAAATCTGAGGTATCGGCTGTAAGCCTTACGCGATAAGGCTTACAGCCAAAATCGGAAAATGTTTCACGAATTTTCGTCAGAGTAGAATCGGCATGCACGCACATTTCAGCCCTCCCCTCCCGGCAGAAGATTGACGCAATTTGAAAACGTAGTAAATTTACGTAAATCGTATCAATCGAAACCTTATGTTGACCGAAACCTCTGCCAATCTCTCGCGCTTCAAAGCCAGCGTGCGGGAAGAAATCGACGCGCTGCGCCAGTTGGGCGCCAAACGCCAAGCGCTCTCGCTGCATGCATGCAAGCGGTTGTTCTTCGATTTGGGTCAAAGACCGTCTTCGGTGCTGGTCCGGGAGTTAACCGGCGTGGGCAGCGCAAGCGATATCCCTAAAGACATCGATCTTTTCTGGACTCAGTTGCGCGAAACCGCGTCCACGCGCGCGGCTGCCGGACGTATACCGCCCGAACTCGAAGAAACTGCCGGCCAGCTACTGGGCCAGCTATTCGATAAAGCCATCGAACTCGCGTCTAACCGGTTGCAGGCCGAGCATGGCCAAACCGGCGCACGTCTGGAATTGCTCGAGCAGCGCGAACGCGAGACGCAGATCCGCGAAGAGCTCGTGCGGCAGGATATCGAGCGCGCGCGCGGCGAGCAGCAGCAAGCGCTCAATCAGGAGCGCCGCGCCAACGAGCAATGGCTGATCGAGCAGCAGCGCAGCCAGCAGCTCACGGCCGACGTTGCCGCAGCGAACCGTCATATCGAATTGCTCCGCGAACAACTTGCCGCAAAAGATCTCGCCATCGACGACCTGAATCGCCGGTTGATCGCAACGATCGAACGGAGTGCCGCCGACGTCAAATCGGCAAACGCCGACGCCGAACGCCGGATTCGGCCGCTGCTCGTGGAGCTCGACGCATTGCGCGGCGCAAATCAGCGGCCCCAGCAACCCGGTGGAAACCGGCAAGAATTCGAGATGATCCAGCAACTTAGCGGCATGAAGCGGAAAGTTGACGAATTGCAGACGGCCAATCGAGATCTGGAAACCGAGCTGGCCGAATACCGTGCGCAACTCGTGCAGACACGGCCGGACTCGAGTGCCGCGAGTGTTTTGCAGGCGCTGATCTTGCATTTGGCTGCCGAGCAGCGCTTGACCCCGCAAGAAATCGCCGAGGTAGCGCCCGCGCTCGATGCCGTCGTGGCCGCGCCCGAAACCTGCCCGGGCTGCGGCGAGCCGCCGGAAATCTTTGCCATAGACGGCAAGTACGAACTCAGTTGCTCGAATTGCGGACGCGAATCGGGCTTGCAGCCGTCGCGGCTCGCCGCCTTTGCCGGTTTCCAGCAAGACGCGACCTGAGATGCAGCCTCGCGCAGCGAGTAAGGTGAGGAAATACGGGAGACGGTTTTGCGTCTTGAGGTGAGCTTATTCGGGACGCAAAAGGTGAGGATTTACAGGAGAGTGCGATGCACGGATCGCGTGTGCATGCGGTTTACGGCGAGGTGGAAAATTCGGGAAGGGGGTAACCGTAAACGGTAAACCGACCCTCGATTCAATCGCCCCAAACTTGTATACGCCGCGCCGTGGGATGCGACTTCACGCGTTTCTGCTCGCGCTTGGCCGCTTGCTCGTAGGCCGCAACCGCGAACGAAAACGCGGGCGGCAACGCATTCGATTGCCCGAAGTCGACGACCTCGTCCGTCTCCGGAAAATCGAGACCGGCCGGCCGCTCGAACAAGCAACGCAGCATGCCTTCGTGGCGGCTCGCGAAGCCGAGGTCGGCCAGCGCCTCGGCTTCGATTGCATGCAGTAAGCGCCACGTCAGCGGCACGCCCTGGCGGATATAGCGCGCTGCGATGTGACGGACGATGGTTTCGAGATCCTGTGCCGCGGCTTTGAAGCTGATGGCGGCCAAATCCTGTTCGGTCATGGCGGGCTCCTGTTTTAGCGAACACTGTACAAACATACAGTCTATTGGGCAAGTAGCCAAATTCCCCATTGGCTAACCTGCGTGCATGAGGCATGCGGCCGTCTCATGCGGCCGAGCTGCCGTCAGCGGTGCAGCACGACCAGCAGCGCCCGCGCTTCGCCCTTGCCGGCGTTGCGGATCGCATGCGGCGCATCGGCCGCGTAGCGCGCCGTATCGCCGGCCTTGAGGCGTTTGGTCTGATCCCCCGCGTCGAGGTCGATGCTGCCCGCCAAGACCGTCAGATGCTCGCGCGTGCCGGGCTCGTGCGCGTTAGAGATCAGCGCGCCCTGCGCCGGCAGCGTAAGCTCGTACCACTCGAATTTGCCGGCCAGTTCGATAGGGCCCCACACCCGCAGCTGATAGCGCGCGTCGTGTCCGGCCAGCGTCGGGATGTCGTGCGGGCCGTCCACGCGGATCGTTTCGGGCGCCTTCGGCTGCGCGAACAGCTCGTCCAGGCTCACGCCGAGCGCGTTGGTCAGGCGCCAGGCCACGGCGATGGTCGGGTTGGCCTTGTCGCGCTCGATGTCGGACAGCATCGATTTCGACACCCCGGCCGCGCGCGACAGGTCGTCGAGCGTGAGTTTGCGTTCGGTGCGCAGCCGCTGGATCTGCTCGCCGACGCGTGGGGGCGCCGCCGCGGGTTCGGTCGCCGCGCGCGCCGAGCCGCGCGGCTCGGACTTGTCTGAAGCACTTGCCATTTGGTTTCGGTTCGCTTAGAGTTGTTCGATATCTCGAATTCTAGTTCGAAATACAGGAAATGTCCGCCCCATCGAGCGGGCTTCAACCAGCGGCGGCCGCCGCGCGCCGATGCCACGAGTGTTGCGTCGCAGGGCCTCCCATCCCACGTCAGGAGTTTTGCGATGCGTGATGCCTATCTCGCTCATTTGCGCGGCACGCTGGATCAGATCCGTGCCGACGGCTTCTACAAGGCCGAGCGCGAGATCGCCAGCCCGCAGGCGGCCGATATCCGGCTCGCCGACGGTGCCGAAGTGCTCAATTTTTGCGCCAACAATTATCTGGGGCTCGCCAACGATGCCCGCCTCGTCGCGGCCGCGCAGGCGGGCCTCGCGCGCGACGGCTTCGGCATGGCCTCGGTGCGCTTCATTTGCGGCACGCAAACCGTGCACAAGCGGCTCGAAGCGGCGCTCGCCGCATTCCTGGGCCTCGACGACGCGATTCTCTATTCGAGCTGCTTCGACGCGAACGGCGGCCTGTTCGAGACCCTGCTCGGGGAAGAGGACGCGATCATCAGCGACGAACTCAATCACGCGAGCATCATCGACGGCGTACGCCTGAGCAAGGCCAAACGCCTGCGTTACAAGAACAACGACCTCGCCGATCTCGAGGCCAAGCTGCAGGAGGCCGATGCGGCCGGCGCGCGCTTCAAGCTGATCGCGACCGACGGCGTGTTCTCGATGGACGGCATCATCGCCGACCTGAAGGGCATCTGCGACCTGGCCGACCGCTACGGCGCGCTCGTAATGGTCGACGATTCGCATGCGGTCGGTTTCATCGGCGCGAACGGACGCGGCACGCCCGAGCATTGCGGCGTCGCGGATCGCGTCGATATCGTCACGGGCACGCTCGGCAAGGCGCTCGGCGGCGCCTCGGGCGGCTACGTGGCCGCGCGGCGCGAGATCGTCGAGCTGTTGCGCCAGCGCTCGCGTCCCTATCTGTTCTCGAATACGCTCGCGCCGAGCATCGGCGAGGCGTCGCTCACGGTGCTCGAACTGCTGGCCAGCGACGAGGGCGCGCGTCTGCGCGAACGCGTGCGCGCCAACGGCGCGCGGTTCCGCGAAAAGATGAGCGCGGCCGGCTTCACGCTGGTGCCGGGCGAACATCCGATCATCCCGGTGATGCTCGGCGACGCGCAACTGGCGACGCGCATGGCCGACGCGCTGCTGGCCGAAGGCGTGTACGTGATCGGCTTCTCGTTTCCGGTGGTGCCGCGCGGCCGTGCCCGGATCCGCACGCAGATGAGCGCCGCGCATACCTTCGAGCAGATCGACCGGGCGGTCGATGCGTTCACGCGCGTCGGCAAGACGCTCGGCGTGATTTGATAAGGAATCTTGAATAATGAAAGCGCTAGCCAAACTCGAACGCGCGCCGGGCCTGACCATGACGCGTGCCAAGAAGCCCGAGGTCGGCCATAACGACGTGCTGATCAAGATCACGCGCACGGCGATCTGCGGCACCGACATTCATATCTGGAAGTGGGACGATTGGGCGCAAAAGACGATTCCCGTGCCGATGCACGTCGGCCACGAATACGTGGGCGAGATCGTCGAGATCGGCCAGGAAGTGCGCGGTTTCTCGATCGGCGACCGGGTGTCCGGCGAAGGCCACATCACGTGCGGCTTCTGCCGCAACTGCCGCGCCGGGCGCCGTCACCTGTGCCGCAACACGATCGGCGTGGGCGTGAACCGCGAGGGCGCGTTCGCCGAATATCTGGCGATTCCGGCATTCAACGCGTTCAAGATTCCGCCCGGGATTTCGGACGACATGGCCGCGATCTTCGACCCGTTCGGCAATGCCACGCATACCGCGCTGTCGTTCAACCTGGTCGGCGAGGACGTGCTGATCACGGGCGCGGGCCCGATCGGCGTGATGGCTGCGGCGATCGCCAAGCATGTCGGCGCGCGCAACGTCGTGATCACCGACATCAACGATTACCGCCTCGAACTCGCGCGCAAGATGGGCGCCACGCGCGCCGTGAACGTCACGCGCGAATCGCTGCGCGACGTGATGCACGAGCTGGGCATGACCGAAGGCTTCGACGTCGGGATGGAGATGTCCGGCGTGCCGAGCGCTTTCACGAGCCTGCTCGATGCGATGAATCACGGCGGCAAGGTCGCGCTGCTCGGCATCCCGCCCGCGCAGACCGCGATCGACTGGAACCAGGTGATCTTCAAGGGACTCGAGATCAAGGGCATCTACGGCCGCGAGATGTTCGAGACCTGGTACAAGATGGTCGCGATGCTCCAGAGCGGCCTGGATCTTTCGCCGATCATCACGCACCGCTTTGCCGCCGACGATTACGAAAAAGGCTTCGACGCGATGCTGTCGGGCGAGAGCGGCAAGGTGATTCTCGACTGGACCGTGTGAGGTTCGCGAGTGCGCATCTATCGCCGGCACGCGAGTGAAGGTGAGGGAATACGGGAGACCGTGCGCGCATGCTATCGGTGAGGGTTTTCGGGAGCCGCCGACGCGGCGGCTCCCGAAGCGCCGAGGCCTGCGGGCTCGGCTTTACTGCGGGTAATCGGTGCGGTGAATGTCGTGCGTGACGAAGCCGTCCTTGTTGGTCGGCATGTCGAGCGCGCCCTTGACCGCGAGCGAGCGGCGGATATCGTTCAGGCCTGCTTCCCAATGCGCCTGCATCGTCGAGAGTCCGAACTGATAGTCCTTGAAATGCTGCTCGTACTTCTGCTCGTGATAGATGAGCAGTTGGACGTTGTAGCGCTTGCTGCACGACATTTCCGCCGCCTGTTTGCACCATTCGTTGTCGCGCGCGGCTTCGGGCACTTGATCCAGCACGTTGCGCAACAGGCGCCGGTAGCGCTGTTCGCGCTGCAGCGCGGTGGTGACGTAGCGCGTGCGGCTCGAGTACTGGATGTCCTTGGTGCGCTCGGCGGTTTCGTTGAGCGAGGTCGGCACCGGTCCGCGCGCGTTCCAGAGATCGACCTGGAACACGAGCGTGTCGCGGCGCGGATCGGTGTGCAAGATCTGCGCGAGCGGCGTGTTCGACACGAGACCGCCGTCCCAGTAATACTCGCCGTCGATCTCGACGGGCGGAAACGCTGGCGGCAACGCGCCCGACGCCATGAAGTGCTCGGGACGCAGCTTCGTCGTCGTATTGTCGAAATAGACGAAATTGCCGGTGCCGACGTTGACCGCGCCTACCGAGACACGCATCTCGCCCGAATTGATGCGGTCGAAATCGCAGAATTCGAGCAGCGTTTCGCGCAGCGGCCCCGTGTCGTAATAGCTGGTGCGTTCCGGCGGCGTTTGCGTGGCCGGCAGCGGCGCCGGTACGCGCGGCACGAAGAAGCCGCGCTGCCCTTGCAGCACCGTGCTCATCGCCTGCGCCGTGGTGAACGCCTTGCGCACCGGATCGATGCTGTTGAAGAACGCGTACTCGAGCATCGTCGGCAGGGCCGGGAAGAGCGCGGGTTCGCAGATCCTTTCCCAGAACTCGCGCAGCCGCGCGCGCCGATGCCCGGGCTTGTTGCCCGCGATCACGGCGGTATTGAGCGCGCCGATCGAGATCCCGGCGATCCAGTTCAGCGGAATGCCCGCGTCGTACAGACCCTCGAAGACACCGGCCTGATAGGAGCCGAGCGCACCGCCGCCTTGCAGCACCAGTGCGATCGTCTCGTAGGGCGGCAGCGCGGCGCGCGCGTGCGCCCCGCCTTCGGCCGCCTCGACCGCTTGCTTCTCGATAGGCGGGCGCGGTTTCATTGCATGAACCAGCCGTGGCTGACCACGATCGATTGGCCCGTCAGCGCGTTGCTCGGGAATTCGGCGAGGAACAGCACGGTTTGCGCGACGTCCTGCGTGGTCGTGAACACGCCGTCCACGGTCTTGCCGAGCATGACCTTCTTGATCACGTCCTCTTCGCTGATGCCGAGCTCCTTGGCTTGCTCGGGGATCTGCTTGTCGACGAGCGGCGTGCGCACGAAGCCCGGACACACCACGTTCGCGCGCACGTTGTGCGCGGCGCCTTCCTTGGCGAGCGTGCGGCACAGGCCGAGCAGGCCGTGTTTGGCCGTCACGTAAGCCGACTTCAGCGGCGAGGCTTCGTGCGAATGCACCGAGCCCATGTAGATCACCGAACCGCCCTGGTCGTCCTTGTACATGTACTTGAGCGCGGCCTTGGTGGTCAGGAACGCGCCGTCGAGGTGGATCGCCAGCATCTTCTTCCAGTCGGAGAACGCGTAGTTTTCGATCGGGTTGACGATCTGGATGCCGGCGTTCGAGACCAGGATGTTGACGGTGCCGAACGCGGCCGCGATCTTGTCGAAACCGCTGTTGACGGCCTCTTCGCTCGTGACGTCCATCGCCACGCCGAGCGCCTTGCCGCCCGCTTGTTTGATTTCCTCGGCCACGGCGTCGGCGCCGGCCTGGTTCAGGTCGGCGATCGCCACGGCCGCGCCCGCTTTCGCGAACTCCAGCGCGATTTCCTTGCCGATGCCGCTCGCGGCGCCCGTTACCACTGCGACTTTGCCATTCAGATTGCTCATGATCGGATTTCCGGTAATTTGAAAAATAAGAGGAAACAGCCCTGTCTCAGCGGGCCGGCGGTGCAAGGTAGTCGTACACGATCTCGCCGAGGTCGAGTGTCAGATCGGCCAGCAGGTGGCGTGCTTCGACGATCTCCAAGACCGGCAGCTCCGCTACCGGCGCGAGCGCGTGCGAGGCCAATTCCAACGCGGCCGGCCCGGTCCACGCGCCCTTCATATGGATATCGCGCAGATAGTAGCGCACCAGTTCGAGGATGCGGGGCCTGCCGTCGACGTTCGGAATGATTTTGAGCAGGAAGTTCGGGCCGGCGAGGCGCTTGGCCTCCGCCTCCAGGTCGAGTTCCCTGTACTTGTATCCCATCGAGGCCGTCGCGACGCGCACGGGGCCGTAGTCGAGCGAGCCGAGCAGGCTGTCGATATGGGTCACGAGCCGCGGCTGCGCGAGCTTCTTGGGAAAGCCCCAGAGTTCGCGGCCGCCCGCTATCGGCGGGTGGTCGTTCAGATACATCGCGAGCGTGTAGCCGCCGCGCTGGCCGTTGAATTCGACCGGAATCACCTGGCCGCTTTCGGTGTAGTCGCCGAAGCCCGTCGAATCGGGCATGCGAATGAATTCGTAGTGGACGAGCGGCTCGGTGAATTCGAGCGGCCCGGGGATCACCGCGCGCAGCTTATCGGGATCGGTGCGGTAGGTGATGATCAGATACTCACGGTTGACGAAACGATACGGGCCCATCGGAAATGCCGGGCTCGTGAGCGGCATGGCAAATGCCCGTTCTCGAACTTCGCTAGGGGTCATGCGAACCTCCTGGTGAGCGCCACATGGCGAGCCGTTATCGTAATGGCTGTCCGCGAATTATGTTGCACTGCAGATGCAAAAGAGTATTGCGCCGACCAGGGCGGACGAAGGTGAGTGTTTGCGGGACGTGAGCCGTCCGTAAGGTGAGGGGATGCGGGAGCGCGCGCAGCGCGCCCGGCGTGTGCCTAGCGCAGCTGCGTGGCCGCGATCGTCAGCACCATGGCGCCGATCCCGGCGTCGAGCGCGCGCCATGCGCCCGGACGTTTGAACCACGGCGCGAGCAGGCGCGCACCGTAGCCGAGTCCGACGAACCAGAGTGCGCTGACGGCCATCGCGCCGAGCGCGAACGCCACGCGGCCGCCCTGGGCTTCGCGCGCGCCGGCCGTGCCGATCAGCAGGAACGTATCGAGGTACACATGCGGATTGAGCCAAGTCAGCGCGAGCGCGGTCAGCATCGCGGCGCCCGCGCCTTGCGCGCCGGCAGCGCCGCTGTTCGCATCGAGCGCGGCATGGCCGGGGCGCCAGGCGCGCCGCAGCGCGCTCACGCCGAACCAGGCCAGATAGGCGAGGCCCGCGTACAGCACGACGTGCACGAACCCGGGCGCGCGCTGCATGAGCGCCGAGGCGCCGCCGACTCCCGCGCCGATCAGGATGAAATCGGACAGCGTGCACAGCAGCACGATCTTGCCGATATGCGAACGCATGAGTCCTTGGCGCAGCACGAAGGCGTTTTGTGCGCCGATCGTCACGATCAGCGAGGCGCACAGCGCGGCGCCGTGCAGGGAAGCGGTCAAATTCATCGGTCGAAGCGAAGGGAAACGCGGTAGAAGGGGAGGCGCCAGTGTGCGGCTTCGCCTACACTAAGAGAAGCTAAAGTTCCTAATGCGGATTAAGAAAATCTAATGTTCGACTATGCCTTGCTCGAAGCGCTGGCCGCCGTGGTGCAGCACGGTTCCTTCGAACGCGCGGCGCGCGCGCTCAACATCACGAGTTCGGCCGTCTCTCAGCGCGTGAAACTGCTCGAGGAGCGCGTCGGCGGGGTGCTCGTGAAGCGCGGCCAGCCGTGCACGGCGACGCCTTCGGGCGCGCTGCTGTGCCGTCATGCCGAGCGCGTGAAGTGGCTCGAAAGCGAATTGGACGGCCAGCTTCCGGCGCTGCCGGGCATCTCCGTGGAGCGGCCGGCGCTGCGCATCGCCGTCAACGACGACAGCCTCGCGACCTGGTTCATCGATGCGGTCGCGCCGTATTGCGTCGCGAGCGGCACGCTGCTCGATCTCGTCATCGACGATCAGGACCATACCGCGGCGCGCATCCGCGACGGCAGCGTGCAGGGCGCGGTCACGGCGCAGGCCGAGCCGATCCAGGGCTGCCGTTCGACGCGGCTCGGCCGCATGCGCTATCAAGCCGTCTGCGCGCCGGATTTTCATGCGCGTTACTTTGCGGGCGGCTTGACGCGCGCGGCGCTGCGGCTCGCGCCGTGCATAAGCTTCAATCGCAAGGATGCGCTGCAGGCGCGTTTCATCCGGCGCGTCACGCGCACCGATCTCGAGGTGCCGCAGAACTGGATTCCGCACATGGCGGGTTTCTTGCGCGCGTGCGAAACGGGGCTCGGCTGGGGCATGTGCCCCGAGCGCATGGTCGCGCGCCAGCTCGCGGACGGCACGCTCGTGCGGCTCGCGCCCGAACGTCCCGTGGACGTGGAACTCTATTGGCAAAGCTGGCGGCTGTCGATCGGCTGGCTCGATCAGTTCGGCGCCGCGCTGCGCGAGCGCGCGGCGCAGCTGCTCGAATAACGCAGACGGCGAATGCACGACGGCCCGAATGCGCGCACGGTATGGAGATTTTTGTCTGACTAGAGCCTGCGGCGGCGACGGAGTATGATCGTTTCCTTCAACGCTCGGCCGCGTTGGCTGACCCTGTGTACGGCAGCCCCGGCGGCCACCGCAGCACCCTTATTGAACGGCTAAAGAACAAAAGAGGGACAAGGTGGGCGGATTCATACAAACTTCGGCGGCGGCATTCATGCACTGCGGGTATGTGCTGAACTGTACGCCTGTCCATACCAACGATGGCGCCTACGCCCCGTTCGTAATCATTTCG
>CAUPOD010000006.1:0-20391 GCA_963512745.1 uncultured Burkholderia sp.
GTAGGCAACCGGAAGCAAACAGCCCACCCCGTCCTCCCATGCTGGAACTGGCCGCCGGTATTAAGGGGGTTAAAAACACCCCCCCAAAGTCGTCGGCCACGACGACAACCCAAACTATTCTTCGTCCGGATTGCTGTCTTGCTGGTCGTCCGGCTGATCCAGGCCTTTGGGCGGCGGCGGACGCTTGCCGATCGTCACGGCCACGTCGAACGGATGGCGCTTGCGCACGAGATGCACCTGCACCGACGTGCCCGGCTTGATCTGCGCGACCGTGTTCAGCAGCTTGGTCGTGTCCGCGATCGGCGAACCGTCGATCGAAACCAGCACGTCGCCCGGCTTGATGCCGCCCTTGTCCGCCGGACCACCCTGCAGCACGCCCGCCACGATCACGCCCTGATCCTGGTTGAGCCCGAACGATTCGGAAATCTCGGGCGTCAGATCCTGCGGCTCCACGCCGATCCAGCCGCGCGTGACGGTACCGTTCTTGATGATGCTTTCGAGCACGTTGCGCGCGGTCGAAACCGGAATCGCGAAACCGATCCCGAGCGAACCGCCTGAGCGCGAATAGATCGCCGTGTTGATGCCGAGCAAATTGCCGTTCACGTCGACGAGCGCGCCGCCCGAATTGCCGGGGTTGATCGGCGCGTCGGTCTGGATGAAGTTCTCGAACGTGTTGATGCCGAGATGATTGCGGCCGAGCGCGCTGATGATGCCCATCGTCACGGTCTGCCCGACCCCGAACGGATTGCCGATCGCGAGCACCACGTCGCCGACGCGCGCCTCGTCCGACCGGCCCAGCGTGATCGCGGGCAGGTTCGGCAGGTTGATGCGCAGCACCGCGAGATCGGTGTCCGGATCGCTGCCGATCAGCTTGGCCGTGGCCGTGCGGCCGTCGGCGAGCGCGACCTTGATCTGGTCCGCTCCATCGACCACATGCTGGTTCGTTAGAATGTAACCTTCCGTGCTCACTATCACGCCTGAGCCGAGATTCTCGGCGGGCTGCCGTTTCGGCGCGTTCGACGAATGGCGGTTGCCGAAGAAATAACGGAACAGAGGATCCTTGGCGCGCGGATCGACGGGCGGCGTGCCGTCCTTGCTCGAAAACACGTTGACGACCGCGGGCATGGCCTTCTGCGCGGCATCCGCATAGGATGCGCGCGCGGGCGCGCTGCCGAACCCGGAACGTACCTCGTTGAGCGCGACGACCGCGCCGCCGGGATGACCGCCGAGCTGCGCCTCCCGGTTCAGCCACGGTCCCAGCCACTCCGGTTTGAGCGTCGCGGTGATGAACAGCAACGCGAGCAATACCGTCAGCGCCTGGGCGAAGAACAGCCAAAAGCGTCTAAGCATTTGAAATAAGAGGTGTTTATATGGACCGGATCGAATTGGAATTGTACTTGAACAACGTGATGGAAATAGGCCGATTCAAGGACTATTGCCCGAATGGCTTGCAGGTGGAGGGCCGCCGCAAGATCGAGAAGATCGCGACCGGCGTGACGGCCTCGCTGGCTTTCCTCGAACGCGCGCTCGAATGGGGCGCCGATGCGGTGCTCGTGCATCACGGCTATTTCTGGCGCAACGAGCCGCCGCAGATCACCGGCCGCAAGTACCACCGCCTGAAGCTGCTGCTCGCCAACGATCTGAACCTGTTCGCCTTCCATCTGCCGCTCGACGCGCAGCCTCAGTTCGGCAACAACGCGCAGCTCGGCGAGCGCCTGGGCCTGATCGCGGACGGCCAGTTCGGCGACCAGGGCCTCGGCCAGATCGCCACGCTGCCGATGCCCGTCTCGCTCGAGCACTTCACCGCCAAGGTCGAGCGCGTGCTGAACCGCGCACCGCTCGTGATCGGCGACCCCGACCAGCAGCTGCGCCGCATCGCGTGGTGCACGGGCGGCGCGCAGAGTTATTTCGACGCGGCCATCGAGGCCGGCGCGGACGCGTACTTGACCGGCGAGGCGTCCGAGTTCGTGACCCATGCCGCGGCCGAGAGCGGCGTCGCGTTCGTCGCGGGCGGCCACCACGCGACCGAGCGCTTCGGCATCCAGGCCCTCGGCCGGCTGCTCGCCGAACAATTCGGGCTCGAACACACGTTCATCGACATCCACAACCCGGTCTGACGCGCGCGGCGTCCCGACGCGCGTTCGGGGCGCATGTCGCGGGCGCTAACGTTTACCCTTATCATTCAAGGCTTTGCCGGATTTTTCGGATTCCGCCCTTGTATCTTGCCCCCGCTTGCGCGCACACTTACGCCTGCTTATCCATGATCGTGACGGGCTTGCCTAAGCGTCTATGGAGCCTTTAATGCAAGACGACGATACCAAACCGGGTGTCGAACAAGGCGTCGACCACCGGCGCCGGGTCTGGCTGATTGCGACTTCTGCCGTCGGCTGCGCGGGGTGCGCGGCCGCCGTGGTGCCGTTCGTGGGTTCGCTGGCCCCGTCCGCCAAATCGCGCGCGGCCGGCGCGCCCGTCGAAGTCGACGTCGGCACGCTCGAACCGGGCAGCATGATGACCGTGGCGTGGCGCGGCAAACCCGTCTGGGTGCTGCACCGCACCGACGCGATGCTGGCCGACGTGAAGCGCGCCGATCCGTTCCTCGCCGATCCCCACACCGAACACCCGTACTCGATGCCGCTGCCGCCGTATTGCGCCAACGAGTACCGCGCGCGCGCCGACCACAAGCAGATGCTCGTGGTCGTGGCCGTCTGCACCCATCTCGGCTGCACGCCGACCCAGCGCTTCACGCCGGGCCCGCAGCCCAATCTGCCCGACAATTGGCCGGGCGGCTTCCTGTGCCCGTGCCACGGTTCGACCTACGATCTGGCCGGGCGCGTGTTCAAGGACAAGCCCGCGCCGCAGAACCTCGACGTTCCCCCTTACATGTTCGGCCCGAACGGCACGCTCGTGATCGGCCGCGACGAACGAGGAGAGGCATGATGGCGGCCGAGCGGCAAGAAACGGGCGGCAGCGGGCTGAGCGGCTGGATCGACGCGCGCTTTCCGTTCACGGTCACGCTCAAGCGCCACGTGACCGAGTACTACGCGCCGAAGAACTTCAACTTCTGGTACATCTTCGGTTCGCTCGCGCTGCTCGTGCTCGTCAATCAGATCCTCACGGGCATCTTCCTGACCATGAACTACAAGCCCGACGCCACGCTCGCGTTCGCGTCGGTCGAGTACATCATGCGCGAGGTGCCGTGGGGCTGGCTGATCCGCTACATGCATTCGACGGGCGCGTCGCTGTTCTTCGTCGTGGTCTACCTGCACATGTTCCGCGGGCTGCTGTACGGCTCGTACCGCAAGCCGCGCGAACTCGTATGGGTGTTCGGCTGCATGATTTTCCTGTGCCTGATGGCCGAAGCGTTCTTCGGCTATCTGCTGCCGTGGGGACAGATGTCGTTCTGGGGCGCGCAGGTGATCGTCAACCTGTTCTCGGCGATTCCGTTCATCGGCCCCGATCTCTCGCTGTGGATCCGCGGCGATTACGTCGTGTCCGACGTCACGCTGAACCGCTTCTTTGCGCTGCACGTGATCGCGATCCCGCTGCTGCTGGTCGGCCTCGTGGTCATGCACATCGTCGCGCTGCACACGGTCGGCTCCAACAATCCCGACGGCATCGAGATCCACGACAAGCTCGACGCGCGCGGCGTGCCGCTCGACGGCGTGCCGTTCCATCCTTATTACACCGTGCACGATTTCTTCGGCGCATGCGTGTTCATGATGATCTTCGCCGCGATCGTGTTCTTCGCGCCCGAGATGGGCGGGTATTTTCTCGAGGCGAACAACTTCATCCCCGCCAATCCGCTGCAGACGCCGCCCGAGATCGCGCCGGTCTGGTACTTCACCGCGTTCTACGCGATGCTGCGCGCGACCACCGATCCGTTCAAGGACGTGCTCATGATCGTGATCGCCGTGCTCGGCGCGTTCGCGTTCGCACGCGCGCGCGGCCGTGGGCGCTATGCGCTGCCGGTACTTGCAATGGCGATCATCGCCTTCATGTACCTGACCCAGGCGAAGTTCTGGGGCGTCGTCGTGATGGGATCGGCGGTTCTGACGCTGTTTTTCCTGCCGTGGCTCGACCGCAGTCCCGTCAAGTCGATCCGCTACCGGCCCTTGTTCCACAAGGTGTTTTTCGGCGTGTTCGTGCTCGCGTTCCTGATCCTGGCGCTGCTCGGCACGCAGCCGCCGTCGCCGGGCAAGACGCTGGTCGCGCAGGTGTGCGCGCTGATCTATTTCGCGTTTTTCCTCGGCATGCCGCTGTGGACGCCGCTCGGGTACTTCAAGGCGCCGCCCGAGCGCGTGCGCTTCAAGGCGCATTGATGCGGAGGCTCGATGCAACGATCCCCGCGCCTACCGCGCCCATTGCGCTTGCCGCCCCGCGACGGGCGGCCCGGCGGAGGCTGAGATGAAATCCTGGCTCACTGCGCTGACCGGCTTGCTGCTCGCGTGCGCGTGCGCGATGCCGGCCGCGCGCGCCGACGGCGATTTTCCGCTCGACCGCGCGCCCGATAACACGGAAAATCTCGTTGCGCTGCAACGCGGCGCGCAATTGTTTGTAAACTATTGTTTGAATTGCCATAGCGCGCGCTTGATGCGCTATGACCAATTGAACGGCATCGGCATTTCGAATCGGCTGATCGAAGCGAACCTGTTATTTGCGGCCGATAAGGTCGGCGATCCGATGAGCGTCGCGATGCGGCCCGCGGATGCCAAGAACTGGTTCGGCGTGGCGCCGCCCGATTTGTCGGTCGAGGCGCGCGCGCGCGGACGCGATTGGCTGTATACGTATTTGCGCAGTTTCTACCGCGACGATACGCGGCCGACCGGCTGGAACAACGCCGTGTATCCGAACGTCGCGATGCCGCACGTGCTGTGGGAATTGCAGGGCGAACGCGTGCCGAAGTACCAGGACCAGACCGACCCCGAAACGGGTGAGAAAATACGTCGTTTGGCCGGCTTCGAGCAGCTGACGCCCGGGAAGTTGTCGCCGGTAGATTATGATACGGCCGTGGCCGATTTAGTAGCGTACCTGAACTGGATGTCCGAACCGGTGCAGCAGACCCGCAAGCGCCTCGGCGTTTGGGTGTTGTTGTTCCTCGGCGTTTTGACGTTTTGTGCGTGGCGGCTCAATGCCGCCTACTGGAAAGATATCGAGTAAATGCGCCGCTAGCGACGGCGCGGGGCCAGCATGGGGCGGACCGGGAGGTTCGCCGGCGTGCCGGCTCGCAGCTTTTTGAGGAAATGTGCATATGATGGTTTTGTATTCCGGCACGACCTGCCCGTTCTCCCAGCGTTGCCGGCTGGTGCTGTTCGAGAAGGGTATGGATTTCGAAATCCGTGACGTCGATCTGTTCAACAAGCCGGAAGACATCGCAGTGATGAATCCGTACGGTCAGGTGCCGATTCTGGTCGAGCGCGATCTGATTCTGTACGAATCGAACATCATCAACGAGTATATCGACGAACGCTTCCCGCACCCGCAGCTGATGCCGGCCGACCCGGTACAGCGCGCGCGCGCGCGCCTGTTCCTGCTCAACTTCGAGAAGGAATTGTTCGTGCACGTGAGCACGCTCGAGAACGAGAAGGGCAAGGCCGCCGAGAAGAACCACGAGAAGGCGCGCCTCGCGATCCGCGACCGCCTCACGCAGCTCGCGCCGATCTTCCTGAAGAACAAGTACATGCTCGGCGAGGAGTTCTCGATGCTCGACGTGGCGATCGCGCCGCTGCTGTGGCGTCTGGATCACTACGGCATCGAGCTGTCGAAGAATGCGGCGCCGCTGATGAAGTACGCGGAACGCATTTTCAGCCGTCCGGCGTACATCGAAGCACTGACGCCGTCGGAAAAGGTCATGCGCCGTTAAGTTGTAGCATAGGAAACGTGCGGTCCGCGCCGAGCGCGCGGGGCGCCGTTTCCATATGAGGATGCAGATGCAAGAGACTTCCACCAAGCCTTATCTGCTGCGCGCGCTCTACGAGTGGTGCACGGATAACGGTTATACGCCGCATATCGCGGTGCGCGTCGATCGTCAGACGCGGGTGCCGCGCGAGTTCGTGCGCGACGGCGAGATCGTGCTCAATATCAGTTTCTCGGCGACTAGCCAGTTGAAGATCGGGAACGAGTGGATCGAGTTCACGGCACGGTTCTCGGGCAAGGCGCATAAGATCGAAGTGCCGGTTTCCAACGTGCTGGCTATTTATGCGCGCGAGAACGGGCAGGGCATGGCGTTCCAGGTCGAGGCCACGGATGCCGATGCTGCGGGCGATGTCGAGCTCGATGACGAGGCTGCGTTTGCCGCGGCGGATGCGGCCGAGCGTGGTGCGCCTGCGTTGAGTTTGGCCGAGAGTAGCGCTGACGATGCGGACGACGATGTGCCGCCCGCGCCGGCTCCCGAAGGCGATGGGCCGAAAGGCGGACGGCCGCGGTTGAAGGTGGTCAAATAAGCCGCGAGTGAGGTAGAATCGCGGGCTTGCTCGTGATTGCAGACTGCGTTTGTGTCGCGAGCCTCGCATGCGCAGTTCATGTGCATGCGCGCTTATGCCGGCTTAGCTCATCAGGTAGAGCAGTTGATTTGTAATCATCAGGTGGCGGGTTCGAGTCCTGCAGCCGGCACCAAATAAAACAAAGGGTTACGTGAATCTCACGTAACCCTTTGTGCTTTCTGGGCGACGGGAAGCACGACCCTCAAGCCAACTCCTGCCGGCTCCGATCCTTAACGAACATCAGTGCGACAAAGCTAATCGCAGCCGCCGCCGTCAGCCAAATCCCAATCGACAGCTTGTTCCCCGTGTAATTAACAAGCGCCGAAACAATAGCCGGCGTGAACCCCCCAAAGATCGCCACCGCAAACCCATAAGTAATCGCAGTCCCCGTCGACCGAACCCGCGTCGGAAACAATTCCGCCAGCAGCGCCGAAGCCGGTCCCGTATAAAGCGCCATCAACAGCGCCAATCCGCACTGCAATGCAATCAGCGTCCCCCCAGTCGGATGCTGTGTCAGATACAAAAACGCCGGATATGGATAAATCACCAGTCCGACCGCCGCGACCATCATCACCGACTTTCGCGAATACCGATCCGCGAGCTTTCCCGCGAGCGGGCACAGCATCACGATCACCCCGACCACGAACAACGCGAGATACGCATTCGCCTGCGGGATGCCCAACGTCTTGAACGCAAACGTCGGCATGAACAGCGTGACATAAGTACTGACGGTCCAAGCGATCACGACGCCGATGCCGACCACCACGTCGCGCCAATGCCGCTCGATCACCTGCTTGACCGGCGCGCTATGCGCGGCTTCCTTCGTATGCGCCGAAAACATCAGCGGATCGACCACGCGCTTGCGGATATAAAACCCGATCGGCGCGATCACGATGCCGAACAGGAACGGCAGCCGCCACGCCCACCGATTGACCTCATCGGACGCAAAAGCCGACGTCACGATCGTGGCCAGCAACCCGCACAACAGAAAAGCCCCTCCCTGCGCGAGCTGCTGAAATGCCGCGATATACCCGCGCCGCGCGGGTGGCGCGTATTCGACGAGCATCGCGAGCGCACCGCCAATCTCGCCGCCCGCCGACACGCCCTGAATCAAACGTGCCGCGACCAGTATCACCGGCGCCGCGACGCCTATCGCCGAGAACGGCGGACACAGCGCGATCAGCAGTGTGCCGAGCGCCATCATCAGGATCGTCAGTGTGAGCGCGGCTCTACGTCCGGCCTTGTCGGCGTAGCCGCCGATGATCACCGCGCCGAGCGGCCGCGCGAGAAAGCCGACGCCGAACGTCAGCAGCGTGGCCAGCAGCGAAATGAACGGGTCCTTGCTCGGGAAGAACGCATGCGAAATCTGGACGGCGAATGTGGAAAAGACGATGAAGTCGTACCATTCGAGCATGTTGCCGACGCAGGCCGCGGCAATGGCTCGGGTGCTTGAGGTGGAAGTGGAGACGGCATCGGGCAGCGCAACTGAAGGCATACGTGACTTCTCCTAGTCGTGCGGCAGAACCGGCGCCCAGGATGCCGCGCGTGGCGAGCATGAGCGGCATGAGCGAGCGCCGGTGTCCGCCGTGAAGCGAGCCTCCCTCCCGTTCCAACAACTCGTACGTTGGGGACGATTCGTACGAAGGATGGAGGCGATGGGGGAACTATGCCTCCGAATCGGCCGCCGCGCCAAGCGAATCAAATTCCTATTTCCCCAATACGGGAATAGTCCGTTTCGCCGCGCTCGGGAACAGCAACCACGTCGCCAGCGCTATTGCCCCCGCACAAGCCCACATGCTCACCCAGCTGTTGCCGGCGCCGAGCAGGTGGGGGATCACCGCGGGCGTCAGGAAATAGGCTAGAAACACGAGCGTATTGGTGAGCCCGAGCGCGGTGCCTGCGCGCTCGGCACCCGCTTGCGACGCGAGTTCCGCATACGCCACGCCGTGCCACGACGAAATCGCAATCCCGGCCAACGCCACGCTGGCCATGACCAACGATGCGGGAACCGCGTCCCCCACCGCGCTGCACGCGACGAGCGGGATAAAGCTGAGCGCCGCCAGGATCACGTTGGCGCGTATCCAGGCCGGCCGGTTGCCGTGCCGATCGGTGTAGTGCCCGCTCCAGATTCGCGCGGCCATCGCGCCGACTTGCACGGCGCACAGCGTGAGCGAAATGCCTGTCAGGCCGACATGAACCGCATCGTGCAGGAACACGGACGCGAAACTCAGAATCGCGAACTGCGGCGCGCATAACAGCCCGATGGCGGCGGCGATGCGCCAGACGCGCAGCGAGCGCAACGGACTGTGCGCGGCCGCGAGATGGCGTTTGTCCGACGCGGGCGCGGCATCGGGCGGCTCGTGCAGCCACAGCCACGTCAAGACGCCCGACGCCCCGCAGAACAACGCAAGCACGCCATACACCAAGCCGAATCCGTAATGCACGGCAAGCGCGGGCAGCAACAAAGCGCCGAGTCCGCCGCCCAACGGCACGGCCGTCTGCCGGATGCTCATCGCGAGTCCGCGTTCTCTTTCGTGAAACCAGCGCATGATCGCGCGTCCGCTCGCGCCGTTCACGCTCCCGCCCGCGATACCCGTGAGCCCCATGCAGATCATGGCTGCGGTCAAGGACGGCACATGGCGCGAGCTTGGCGCGATGAACAGCGCCGTGAACAGCAGGATCAGTGCGGTCGCGCAGAGGCCCGCGAGCAGCACGCGCCTATCGCCCCAGCGGTCCGCGGCCGCGCCCCACGGCAGTTCCGAGAGCGCAGTGCCGATGCCGAGCGCGCCGAGCAGCAGCCCGAGCCCCGCGTTGTCGAGCTGATACGCGCCGCGCAGCCACACGGCGGTCGCGGGCAGGCCATTCGCGGCGGCGATGAAGCTCGCGTTGGCGGCGACGCCGACGCCGAGCACTTTCCAGCGATGCGCGCGCGCCGAAACCGGGCGTGCCGCGGCGAGGGTACTTTGAACGGATGCACAAGATTCCGGCATGACGACCTCGCAACCGGGTTGACCAGGCCGCAGTATTGCAAGCATCATTCGTATTGAAAATCGGAAATTTCAGGATCGATCGTTTTGAAATTCAGGATGATTGCATGGCGAGAATGAACCTCGATACGGCCGCGCTGCGCAGTCTCGTGGCGGGCATGGACCTGGGCAGCTTCGTGCGCGCGGCGGACCGGGTAGGGCGCTCGACTTCGGCCGTGAGCGCGCAGATGCACAAGCTCGAAGAGGCGGCGGGCGTGCCGCTGTTTCGCAAAGCGGGGCGCACGCTGGCGCTGACCGAAGCCGGCGAGTTGATGCTCGGCTATGCGCGCCGGCTCGTTGCGCTCAACGACGAAGCGGTGGCCGCGGTGCGCGGCGTGGACGTTTCGGGCGGTGTGCGGCTGGGGCTGCAGGAGGAGTTCGGCGAGGCCATTCTGCCCGGCGTGTTGGGGCAGTTCGCGCGTGCGCATCCGAAGGTGCGCGTCGAAGCCGTGGTGGCGCGCAACCACAACCTGCTCGAACGCGTCGAAGCGCGCGCGCTGGACCTGGCGCTCGTGTGGGGCTGCGAAAGCTACGACGGCTCGTTGTGGAAAGCCGAGCAGACCGTGGTGGACGAGCCGGGCCTATGCTGGATCGGGTCGGCTACCGTGCCGTTGCGCTTGGAACCGGGCGAGCCGATTCCGCTCGCGACGTTCGATCGGCCCTGCGTGTTCTACGACACGGCAACGGCCGCGCTCGACCAGGCAGGCATTCCTTGGCGGGTGTCTTTCACGAGCCCGAATCTCGGCGGCTTATGGGCTGCGGCCACAGCGGGTCTTGGGCTTGTGGTTCGGACTGCTTATGGTATTCCGGCATCCGTGAAGCGGCTCGATGCCGAAGCGGAAGCGCTGGATTTGCCGCCGCTCGGTTCGATACCGCTCGTGTTGCTGCGCGCGCCCGGGCCTACGTCGCCGGCCGCGGAGCGTTTGCTCGACATCATGCTGGAGGTGCTGGAGAACGAGCGCGGTTGAACGGCGGCGGAGTCGCGCATTGCTTTGCGGATTTCGAACGGTCTCAACGTCGAGTTACCGCCGCCGCATCGCCTTCCGATAAGCCGACGGCGTCTGCCCCTGCCACTTCTGAAACGCGTGCGTGAAGCTGCGCCGCTCCACGTACCCGAGTTTGATGCCGATGCTTTCGATATCGAGCTCTCCGCCGCGCAGCATCTCGCACGCCATCTCGTGACGCACCTTGGCGACCAGATCGGCATACGTGTAGCCCTCGGCATGCAGCCGCCGCTGTAGCGTGCGCGGGTGCAGGCGCAGCACGCCGGCCACCGCCGTCATTCCCTCGTCGAACAGATCCAGGCGTTGCCGCAACGCCTCTTCCACGAGCATCCCGACGGGCGGCGCAATGCCGTCGCCGAGCAGTTTCACTCGGATCTCCTCTTCGGCATGCGCATGCGCGATGGGCAGCGCGCCGGGCAGTTCCCCGTCGAGCGCACGGCTGTCGAAGATCATCTGATTCGCCGGCGCGCCGAACGCGACCGCGCAGCCGAACCACGCGTCGTAGCTGCCTTGCGGCGCACGTGCTTCGTGCGCGAATTGCACGGACGTGAAGACGCGCACACCGGGCGCCAGCAGGTTGCAGATATGCGCGACCACGGCGGCGATCAGTTCGACTACGGCGGGATGATCGGCATAGCGGCGCTCGGGATCGTCCACGTGCACGAGCAGCGACGCATCCGCGCCGTCCTCGATGCGCTCGAAGCGGAACGAGCGGTGAATCAGGCTTGACGCCCAATCGAGCACGAGATTCATGTCGCGCAGCGTCTGGGAACTGGCGAGAAACGCGCGCACCGCAGGCTGTCCCTCGAAATTGAAGACTTCGGCCAGCGCGAACGGGAAGTGCCCGCGCGTCGCGCGGCGTTCGAGCGCGTGCAGAAGTTCGGCGAGGACGGGCAGCGGCAACTGGTGGAGCAGCGTGCGTTCGCTGGTCACGCGGATTTCCATCTCCTCCAGTACGGCGTTCAAATCACTGCCGCACCGGGCCGCCGCGCTCGCGAGCAGCATGATGGATTGAAGATTGAGGCGGTGCGGCATGTCGCAAATTCATCCCTTTTTGTCATCGGCTAGCCTGCCGGCGAGCAGCGAACAGGCTCATGATAGGCGCCAGCTTCGGATAATGATTTAGATAACTATTCAAATAACTAGGTGATAACCGCGTGGCGACCACGCGGTTTGGGAGGCGAACATGTCAGGCGAATACAAGGAAGAGATTACCGTGCGCACCGGCCTGGATTTCGGGTTGTCGGCCGACGACATCCCCAAGTACTGGATGGCGGGCGATCCCTACAGGACACGCGTGATGGACGCGATTCAAGCGTCTTTCCCGGACGGCGAGCGCTACTTCATTTCCTCCGTGCGAGCGTTCCGCAACCGCATCCAGGACCCCGAGCTGCTGCAGGCCGTGAAGGACTTCACGATGCAGGAAGGCCAGCACGGCCAGGTCCATACCGAGTACAACCAGCGTCTGGCGCGGCAGGGGCTACCGATCCATCGCTTCACGAGTCACGTACGACGCATCACCGAGGCGCGCCTGAAGCGGCTGTCCGCGGAATACAACGTCGCGATGACGGCCGCGTACGAGCACCTCACGGCGATGATGGCCGAGCTGTTCTTCGCGGAAAAATACGTGACGGCCGGGGCCGACGAGCGCGTGCGTGCGATGTTCGCGTGGCATGCGGTCGAGGAGATGGAGCACAAGGCCGTCGCGTTCGACGTGATGCAAAAGGTGGCGGGCGTCGGCTACTTCACGCGCATCTTGGCCATGACGCATGCGACGATCCTGTTCGCGCTCTATGCGCAGATCGCGCCGCTGGTCATGCTGCGCATGGACGGCTTCAGCTTCGGTCAGCGGCTCAAGCTGTTGGCGAAGAATTTCCGCTGGCAGTACGGCTGGCGCCACGGCATCAACCGCCGCTTGCTGCCGATGGCCGCGGTCTACTATCTGCCTGGTTTCCATCCGAACCGGCAGAAGACCGTGCACAACTACGACGCGTGGGTCACCGCCTACGCCGACCAGCACGATCCGATGGCGGCAAGCGCGGCGATGTACGAAGCCGCGTATTGAGCGGCGTACCGCCCGTCAAAGCCAGCCCGATACCTTGAAGCGCCACCACAGGAACACGTCGATGGCGAGCATGGCCACCAAGCACACCGGGTAGCCGTACTGGTAGTGCAGTTCGGGAATGTTCTGGAAATTCATGCCGTAGATCCCCGCGATCATGGTCGGCACGGCGAACAGCGCGGCGAACGCGCCGAGCCGCTTCGTCACCTCGTTTTCGGCGAGCGAGATCATGCCGAGATTGACCTGGATCGCCGTGACGATCATGTCGCGGCGTCCGTCGATCGTCTTGACGATGCGTTCGAGGTGATCGTAGACGTCGCGGAAATACGCTTCCATGCCGGAGCAGACGTGCGGGATGCGGCCGCCCGTGAGCTTGCCGACGCTTTCGAGCAGCGGTGCGATGCGGTGCTGGAGTTCGACGAATCTGCGCTTCAACGAATAGAGATCCTCGATGATCGCGCGCGAGGCGGCGACGTTATGCTTCTCGAAGATGCGGTCTTCGAGCGCGTCCGTTTCCGCGCCGAGTGCTTCGAGCACCGGGAAATAGCGGTCGACGATATCGTCGATCAACGCATAAAGCACGAACCCCGAGCCGTGCCTGAGCAGTTCGGGCTCGCGCTCGCAGCGGGCGCGCACGCTCTGGAAACCGACGCGCGTCCGGTTGCGCACCGACAGCACATAGTTCGGCCCCGCGAAGATGCCGACCTCGCCGAATTGCAGTTCGTTCGCTTCGCCGAGTTCGATGGTGTGCAGCACCGCGAACAGCGCGTCGCCATACTCCTCGACCTTCGCGCGCTGATGGCCTTTGCGGACGTCTTCCACCGCCAACTCGTGCAGACCGAATTCGGCGCGCATGACGTCGAGTTCTTCGGGATCCGGATCCTTGAGTGCGACCCACACGAAGCAGTCGGGGCGGACGATGTAGTCGCTGATGGCGCTGACTTCGATGTCGGCGAGCTTCACGCCGTTCTGATAGGCAGCGCAATTGACGAGCATAAGCAGGACTCCGGTGGCGAGGGCAATGATGCGCGCGCGGCAACCGTAGCTGGCGCGCCCCCTAATTTAGCGTAAAAGCACGCGGTTTCCCAAATGCGGCGAGCGTGCCGCGCGCGCTTGGGCGGCCCGCGCACCGTCCAGCGAAATCGCGCTCGAACGCCTATCATGCTTGGTGATCCGGCAGCGCATGCGCCGGTCTTATCCGTACGCGGATTCAGCAAGCAAAGGAGTTCAACGATGAAGGCATTTGTGGTGCGCACGCCGGGCGGTCTCGGCCATCTCGAAGTGAGCGAACGGGCCGATCCGGGCGAGCCCGGCGCGGGGCAGATCCGCGTGGCGTTGCACGCGACGTCGCTCAACTATCACGACCTGATGGTCGCGCTCGGCGCGATTCCGACCGCGGACGGCCGCATCCTGATGGCCGACGGCGGCGGCGTGGTCGAAGCCGTCGGTCCCGGCGTGACCGATTTCAAACCGGGCGATCACGTGGTGTCGTGCTTCTTTCCGCAGTGGCCGGACGGCTTGCCGAGCCGCGGCGTCGGCAACTTCTTAGGCACGCCCGGCGACGGCATCGACGGCATGGCGACCTATCACGTGGTGCGCCCCGTCGACGCGTTTACGCTCGCGCCGCGCGGCTGGACGCATGCCGAGGCGGCGACGATCACGACCGCGGGCCTGACGGCGTGGCGCGCGCTCGTCGGCGACGGTGCGCTCAAGGCCGGCGACACGGTGCTCACGCTCGGCACGGGCGGCGTGTCGATCGCGGCGCTGCAGATCGCGAAGACGATGGGCGCGCGGGTCATCGTCACGTCGTCGTCCGACGACAAGCTCGAACGCGCGAAGGCGCTCGGCGCCGACGTCGGCATCAACTACCGCGAGCATCCGGACTGGGGCGCGCGCGTGAAGGAACTCACGGACGGCCGCGGCGTGGATCACGTGATCGAACTGGGCGGACCCGGCACGCTCGCGCAATCGATCGATGCGGTGCGCGTGGGCGGCCATATCTCGCTGATCGGCGTGCTGACCGGGCGCGAGGGGCCGGTGCCGACCGCGGCGCTGATGGCGAAGCAGGCGCGCCTGCAAGGACTCATCGTCGGCAATCGCCGGCAGCAGCAGGACTATGTGCGCGCGCTCGAACAGAACGGTGTGCGTCCCGTGATCGACAAGACGTTCGCGTTCGACGAGCTGGCCGATGCATTCCGCTATCAGCAAAGCGGCTCGCATTTCGTCAAGGTGTGCGCGGAGTGGTGAGCGGGAGGCGCGAGGTGAGGTGAGACGAAGGTGGGCGCCGAGCGGCGCCCACGTTCGCGATGACAACGGGTATTACGCGGCGTCTTCGCGCTCCTCGGCTTCGCGCACCTGCTGAGCGTTCTCGAAGATGTACGGCGACAGGCCGCGCCGGTGCAGTGCGTCGCCGAGCTTCACGCGCAGGAAGTTGCTCGCCGTGTAGCGCGAGACCGTCGCATAGTGGCGCTCGACGAGACCCTTGACCATGTCCGCGTACGCATCCTCGAGATCCTTCGGCAGCGCGAAGTTGTCGTAGTTGACGATCGCGTGCACGCGCCGTCCGAGCGGCTCGATCAGGGCCTCGACTTCGCGGCCGATCGCATCGATGTCCGCGACGCTGCGGATGACGTGGCCTTCGAAGTTGATGAACAGCGTGTTGCGGTCGGCGTCGTACGCGAAGCGGCTCGGCAGCGGCAAGCTCAGCATGTCGTCGCGCAGCCCCATCGGCTCGGGGCGGAAGATGCGCGGGTCCATGAGCCTCGGCTGGCCCTTGACGATCGGCGTGAACGCGATCTTGTCGAGCACGTCGCGCTGCACGTCGATGCCGGGCGCGACCTCGGTCAGTTCGAGCCCCTGCGGCGTCAGCTCCATCACGCAGCGTTCGGTGATGAACAGCACGCGCTGGCCGCGTTCGCTCGCGACCTTGCCGCTGAACGTGCAATGCTCGACGTCCTTCACGAACTTCGCGACATCGCCGTCGTCGACGATGTGCAGTTCGCCGTCGCCGACCTTGACCTTGAGCCGCCCGGCGCTGAACGTGCCGAGGAACACGACCTTCTTTGCGCTCTGGCTGATGTTGATGAAGCCGCCCGCGCCCGCGAGCTTCGGCCCGAACTTGCTGACGTTCACGTTGCCGTGGCCGTCCGCCTGCGCGAGGCCGAGGAACGCGATGTCGAGGCCGCCGCCGTCGTAGAAGTCGAACTGGTAGGGCTGGTCGATGATCGCCTGGGTGTTGATCGCCGCGCCGAAGTTGAGGCCGCCCGCGGGCACGCCGCCGATCACGCCGGGTTCGGCCGTGAGCGTGAGCAGATCGATGATCTTCTCCTCGGCGCCGACCGCGGCGATACCCTCGGGCATGCCGATGCCGAGGTTCACGACGGCGTTCGCGTCGAGTTCGAGCGCGGCGCGGCGCGCGATGACCTTGCGCTCGTTGAGCGCCATCGGCTCGGCGTGGCCGAGCGGCACGCGGAACTCGCCCGCGAACGCCGGGCTGTACGGCTCGGCGAAGGTCTGCCAGTGATTCTCGGGGCGCGCGACCACGACGCAGTCCACCAGCACGCCCGGAATCTTGACCTGGCGCGACGGCAGCGCGTTGCGATCCGCGACGCGCTCGACCTGCACGATCACGATGCCGCCCGAGTTGTGCACGGCCATCGCGATCGCGAGCGATTCGAGCGTGAGCGCCTCGCGTTCCATCGTGATGTTGCCGTCCGGATCGGCGGTGGTGCCGCGGATGATGCCGACGTTGATCGGGAACGACTTGTAGAACAGGTATTCCTCGCCGTCGATCGGCATCAGGCGCACGATGTCTTCGGTGGTGCGCTCGTTGAGCTTGCCGCCGCCGTTGCGCGGATCGACGAACGTGCCGAGCCCGATGCGCGACAGATAGCCGGGCTTGCCCGCGGCGATCTCGCGGAACAGGTGCGAGATCACGCCTTGCGGCAGGTTGTACGCTTCGATCTGATTCGAGTTCGCGAGCTGCTGGAGCTTCGGCACGAGGCCCCAGTGCCCGCCGATCACGCGCTTGATGAGACCGTCGTGCGCGAGATGGTTGAGGCCCTTGTCGCGCCCGTCGCCCTGGCCGGCCGCGTAGACCAGCGTCAGGTTGCTCGGGCGGCCCATGGCCTGCGGGTACGCCTCGTCGGTCGCCAGATACAGTTCCTCCAGCGCGAGCGCCACTTCCTCGGCGAAACCGATGCCGACGAAGCCGCCGGTTGCGACGGTGTCGCCGTCGCGGATCAGGCGCACCGCATCGCGCGCGCTGACGATCTTGCCGTGCGACGTTTGCAACAACGTCGCCAGTTGCTGATTCACATTCATGACGCCTCCACTGAAGGAACGATCCGGCGGGGCTCGGTTAGAACACGCCGACGGTGAGGTACAGGACCAGCACCAGGATGCTCGCCAGGAAGGCGGTCAAGCTGCCGACGATGAACAGGTCGAGATAGCTTTGCTTGTGCGTGAGGCCGCAGATCGCGAACAGTGTGATGACGGCGCCGTTATGCGGCAGCAGGTCCATCGCCGCGGAACCCATGGCCGCGATGCGGTGCATGATTTCCGGGTTGATGTGCGCGGCGGCCGCCGCTTGCGCGTAGTAGTTGCCCATCGCGCCGAGCGCGAGGCTCATGCCGCCCGAGGCCGAACCCGTGAGCGCCGCGAGCACCGTGACCATGATCCACAGCGAAACCACCGGGTCCGACGCCACGCTCTTGAGCGCCGTGCGCACGACCGCGAATGCCGCGAGCGACGCGATCACGGTGCCGTAGCCGACTTCGGACGCGGTGTTGGCCATCGGCAGCAGCGAGCCGATCGCGCCCTTGGTGATCGTTTCGCGCAGGTTGTGATGACGGCCGCGCGCGACCATGCTCAGCACCAGGAACAGGATGGCGACGGCCATCGCGGCGATGATCGACCAGATCGCCAGCACCTTCTTGAGTTCGGTGTGGTGGAATTTCTCGAGCGACAGGTAGCTCGTGTCGATGTTCGGGAACACGTACGTGCTGAACACGAAGTTCAGCACGATCACGAGCAAGATCGGCAGCAGCGCGAGCCCGACGTTCGGCAGCGCGGTCAGATCGATGTCCTCGAACGTCTCGTCGTGCACGCCGTAGTCCTCGCCGGCCTTGCGTGCCGAGTGCGAGCGGTACGTGAGCCAGACCATGCCGAACACGAGCATGAAGATCGACGCGATGATGCCGAGGCCGGGCGCCGCGTAGATCGTGGTCTTGAAGAACGGGCTCGGGATCGCGTTCTGGATCGCCGGCGTGCCGGGCAGCGCGACCATCGTGAACGTGAAGCTGCCGAGGCCGATCGCGGCCGGGATCAGGCGCTTCGGAATGTGCGACTCGCGGAACAGCGACGCGGCGATCGGATAGACCGAGAACGCGACCACGAACAGCGACACGCCGCCGTACGTGAGCACCGCGCACGCGAGCACCACGGCCAGAATCGCGCGCTCGGCGCCGACCCAGCCGACGATCGCATGCGCGATTGCGCGTGCCGAGCCCGATTCGTCCATGAGCTTGCCGAATACGGCGCCGAGCAAGAACAGCGGGAAGTAGGTCGAGAAGTAGCTGCCGAACGCAGTCATGAAGAGCTGCGTGTAGCTGGCCATGAGCGGCAGGTCGCCCCAGTTGAAGAGGATGCCGACGCCCGCGCACAGCGGCGCGACGAAGATGACGTTCCAGCCGCGCAGCGCGAGCACGATCAGCAGCGCGAGCGACACGATGATGCCGATGATTCCTAGCATGAGGGATGTCTCCGAGTTTGAAGTTTTGTTTTATGTCGCGAGTCAGGGCCTGCCCGCGAACGATTACGGTGAGCTTGCGGAGTTCGATGTTTGGTCTTGATTGCCGCGATGCGCGCGGGCGGACGCGGAAGTCCGTTGCCGGCGGGGCGAGAAAGCTGTCTCCAAAAGGTATTTAGACGATATTTTGGCACGACTTTGAAACGAAAGAATCACGTTGTCAACGAACAATCACCGGCGTTTCCGAGGAAATTTCGAACGAGCGTGCAGGATGAGGGGGAGTACACGTGCTTGCTTGTCGCAGCGGGGCGCGCGGGAGATCGAGCGGGGATGCACCCGATGTGCAGACGCCGCGCCGACGCATCTGTACCGCACAGCTGTACTTCGTTGCGCGGCACCGGCGGCAACGCATGCCGCGATGAAACGCGCGGCGCGGCGAGCGTACCGCGCCGCGCGTTTCGTTATCTGAAGCGGCATCTCAAACACCGGTGCCTCCGCAATGCGTTTTGGCTGCGCGCGCACGTGCGCGACCGCCTCGCACTCGGCATGCCGGGCCGCGCGAACGGCCCGCGGACCGGCGTTTGCCGAAGCCCTGGGAAAGCAAATGGAAAGGTTTTCGAAGGCAATTGTGATAAGGTTCGACCCACTCCACTCAGTTAAACGAAACGACCCACCGCTCGGGCGGCGAGCCGAGCGCGGATTGCCCGGGGATTCATCTCATGGCTACGTCCGCTTCCGATTCGAAACTCGCGGGGCCGCCCGCGCCCGCGCCTGCCATTTCGCACGCGGTGCTTGGCTGCGAAGTGCTGATCGTGGGCGGCGGCGCGGCAGGACTCGCCGTCGCGGCCAGCGTGCTCAAGCGCCGCCCGGCCGCGCGCGTGACGGTGCTCGAACCGTCCGGCACGCACTATTACCAGCCCGGTCTGACGCTGGTCGGCGGCGGGGTGTTCGAACTGGAGCGCACGTATCGCGGCATGGCCGACGCGATGCCGCGCGGCGTGCAGTGGATCCGCTGCGCGGCCGTCAATTTCGATCCGCAGAATCACGAAGTGGAATTGCTCGACGGCTGCCGCCTGCGCTACCAGGTACTCGTCGTGGCGACGGGCCTCATGCTCGACTGGGATGCGATTCCGGGGTTGCGCGAGAGCCTGGGCCGCGACGGCGTGACGTCGAACTACGATCCGCGCACCGCGCCGTACACGTGGCAGCTCGTGCGCGAACTCAAGCGCGGCACCGCGCTGTTCACGCAGCCGCCGATGCCGATCAAGTGCGCGGGCGCGCCGCAAAAGGCCATGTATCTATCGGGTAGCCACTGGCGCGAAGCAGGCTGCCTCGACGACATCCAGATCGAATTTCACAACGCGGGCGGTGCGCTGTTCGGCGTCGATGCGTACGTGCCCGCGCTCATGGAGTACGTGACGCGCTACCGCGCGGGGCTGCATTTCGGTTCGCGGCTGATCGCCGTGGACGGTCCGCGGCGCGAGGCGAGCTTCGCGGTCACGGCGCCCGACGGCACGACGCACGAAGTCACGCGCGCGTTCGACATGCTGCACGTATGCCCGCCGCAGCGTCCGCTCGACGTGGTGGCGCGCAGCCCGCTGGCGGGCGCCGGCGGCTGGGTCGATGTCGATCCGGCCACGCTGCGCCATCGCGCCTATCCGAACGTATTCGCGCTCGGCGACAACGCGAGCACGCCGAACGCGAAGACCGCTGCCGCCGCGCGCCGGCAGGCGCCCGTGGTGGCCGAGAATCTGTGCGCGGTGCTCGACGGGCGTTCGTTGCTCGCCGTCTACGACGGCTACGGCGCGTGCCCGCTGACCGTCGAGCGCGGCAAGGTCGTGCTGGCCGAGTTCGGATACGGCGGCAAGCTGATGCCGAGTTTCCCGCCGTGGGTGATCGACGGCACGCGGCCCTCGACGCTCGCGTGGCGCCTGAAGGTGGACGTGCTGCCGCCTCTTTATTGGCAAGGCATGCTGCGCGGTCACGAGTGGCTGTGCGATCCGGCGCGGCTCGACGCGCGCGCCGCCGAGGCGGTACGGCCGGGCGGCCGCTGAGCGCTGCTGCGCCACGC
>CAUPOD010000007.1:0-18406 GCA_963512745.1 uncultured Burkholderia sp.
GTGGGGCGGCGGGTTGGGCAAGTGGGAAGAGCTGTCGCCGTTGATGAAGAAGCTGCTGTGGCTGTGGCAGGCGGAGATGGAGCGGATCGGGAAACTGCAGTGGTGGGAGCAGGCGGCGGGGATCGAGGGGTTTCCGAAAGAACCGAATCCGTGGCATTTCCATCCGGTGGGGGTGGTCGGGAATTTCTCCAATGGTGAAGTAATAGATGGGCTTATAGCCTGGGGGAAGAAAGTATCCGTTGAGTTTAAGCAGAAAGTAATTGTAATTTCTCGGGATCTGGGGCTGGATCCAAGCTACTTGATGTCTGCTATGGCTTTTGAGACAGGTGAGACGTTCAGGGCGGATATCCGTAATGCGGCAGGAAGTGGGGCAACGGGGTTAATACAATTCATGCCTAATACTGCTATTAATTTAGGTACTACCACTACTCAACTTGCCCGTATGTCCAATGTTGACCAATTGGATTATGTGAAAAAATATTTTCTCCCAAAGCAAGGCCGATTGCATACCTTGGAAGATGTTTATTGTATGATTTTCTACCCTCAAGCAATTGGAAAGCCTGATAATTATATTATTGCGCACAAGAAAAAAGTTAATAGTCATGGAGTCCAGGTTGATGATCCAATATATATGCAAAATGCAGGTTTTGATGCGGAAAATGTTGGGTATATTACGAAATATCAGATATCCGGAAGACTTCGGGAGAAGTATAGTAAAGGTATGAGTGTCGGTTATATTGGTTAATTTTAAATGAGTGGTCACATGAAGAATAAATATATTCCCAGTATTTTTTATTTTTTGCTTGCTTTTGTTTGGAGTTCTCATTCCTATGCTGGCGATAGGGTGAGCGAGTTTTGGGCGGGATATTTTGAATATAGTAACTCATTCTGGGATGGATCTCAGTCCGTTATAACGAATTTAAGGTTGAAAATCTCGCCTGATGGGGGCTGTGAAATTTCTCGAGAGGGATTCCAATCGGATGACACTATTATTTGCTCTGTAAAAGAAGCAGCGCACGGAGACGAAATCGGCATTCGATTTGTAAGTTATGCAAATGGCGACGTAAAAAACGAGTATGGGGTTCAACCTTATAGGAAAATGGCCCCATTATTTTATTTAAAAAAATCTGGCGTGAGTGGTGTTGTGACTGTATGGGGGCGATCATATAAGCCGCCAAAAGTGAAAGTTGCTGGAGAATATTTTGAAAAAGTAAGCGAAATTAAATTCGTAAAATGAATTTTGGGGCTGGATTTCCGTGTGGGCAACTCAAGAGAAAATAGTTTGGCCGATAATGATTTTTAAAAATTCGATGTGAAAATTTATTCTTGGATATTTAATATGCAATATTTTATAAGGCTGGCGATGGTTGGTGAGATGATAAGGAAGGGTGGTGGATGTTCCTCATGTTAATTTTTCGGGTAAATATTTTATAGGCAAGCATAGCTGTGGGGTCGGATGTCTTTATTATTAAATTTCCAACTTTGAGGCGGGAGGGGATTTTAATTTTTTAGATATGTTTTCTTCGAGAGTGGATATTCTGGCCCGCACTCGATATGGGCGGCGATATCTTGCTGAGTTGAAAAGTCGATCCGATAGTGGGTTGTTTGTCGCTCGGTATCATATTTACGCATCTTCTAATTACGGCGAAAAATGTAAAGAGAAAAAATCGTCCTTTACGAGGTAGTGGGAAAATCATCCCGCTTCAAGATCATTCAGTGGCATGTGCTAAGGAAGGTCTGCAAAGCACCAGCATGAACGTGAGCCAGATGAGAAACTGAAGGTATGAGACAGATCAGCCTCGGTGGGACGGGATTCGAGGTCTCGAACAAGCGCACGCGCAAACGGGAATTTCTCGAAGAGATGAACCGAGCGGTGCCATGGGCCCAGTTGGTTGCGTTGATTGCACCGCAGGCGCCAAGTGCGAAGACGGGGCGGCCGCCCTTCGCGGTGGAAATCATGCTGCGGATTCACTTTCTTCAGCAATGGTTCAACCTGTCGGATCCGGCGATGGAGGAGGCGCTGTACGACATGCTGCTGTTCCAGCAGTTCGCGGGGCTGGATGTGGGCAACGCCGGTTGCCGGATGATGACGTGGACGCCGACAGTGGTTTGGTTCACACAATAGTCGGCACGGCGGCAAATGTGAGCGGCGTGACTCAAGCGCATGCACAGGTTCAAGGCGAAGAAGTGGATGTGTTTGCGGACGCGGGTTACCAGGGTGTTGAGAAGCGCGAAGACACGCAGGAGATTCAGGCACGCCGGCACGTTGCGCTGCGCCCAGGGCTACGTTGCCAGCTCGATAAAACCCATGCAACGGATGTGTTGATTGATCGCCTTGAATACGTCAAAGCGAGTATCCGTTCCGTGTGCTCAAGCGGCAGTTCGGCCATACCAAAGTGCGCTATCGCGGGCTGAAGAAAAACACGGCGCAGTTGCACACGCTGTTCGTGTTGGTCAACCTGTAGATGGCGCGCCATCGGCTGACGGGCTCGGGAGTATGAGTCCGTCCAGAAGCAGAGAAATCCGTTTATTCAGCACGCGGGACGCCAGTTCGATTCGCGTTTGATTCAATTTCGGGGAGTCTGCCAACGCATTTTATGCCGTGAGCGCGGTTGTGCAGACCTTCCCTAAGGACCATGTCGTGCTCTACAAACCCGGGGAGTTTTATCAAAAACTAGGGCCTAATTACTCTGGGCGGAGCTCGAGTTAGGGCATTTCTCAGAGTGATCCGCATCGGAGAGGGCACGCAAGGAGGTGATGGTTCATTACTTACGAGTGCCTATTTGGCGGCCAGTTATTCATAAAAGATTATGATCGGGATTTTCACGATCATCCTCATATTATGGTGATTAGAATAATTAGAGGGCGTTCCATTATATCATCGGTAGCTGGGGCGTATCAAGTCATGGGCTATAACTGGGATGGTGGTGACAGCGTCGAGTACCGGGGACGAGCAAAAATTAACGATTTCTTCCCAATTTCTCAAGATAGATATAGTGTTGCCTATTGGATTTTGAGCGGCATGCGCTCGATACAATAAAACGCGGTGATGTGGGCGCCGCAATGTTCACCTATCATTGAAATCTAGAGTGGGCGAGTCTCCTCGGGATATGTATAACCAGGGTGGATTTTCAATGCGGTCGCTACAGGATAATTTTCAGAAATATGCTGATGAGAAGCTTCGAGGTAAAACGAATCTCGCGGTGCCGATCGGCGGCTTTGATGATTTGATTAATTATGAAAAAATGAAATTAAAAACATATTTTCTTGCGATGGTCTGCTTTCTTGTGCTAGTGGCCCAGGCGAAAGGTGATCTGATTGACGATGAATTTTCAAAATTTAGTGTAGAAATTTATTCTGGTAGCTTGCATATACAAAAATATTATACAAAAACTGATGATGGTTGGCGGGATGATGAGGGGAAAATGGTTGATATTCCTCATGTTAATTTCGCGGGAAAATATTTTGTTGGTAGGCATAGTTGTGGGGCGGAGTGTAGTTATTACTCGGTTTCTGATTTAAAGATGGGAAGGGATTTAAATTTCTTAAATATGTTTTCTTCGGGAGAGGATATTCCGGCGCGCACTCGGGACGGCCGACGATATTTTACCGAGTTGATAAGTCGACCGGGTAGCCGAATGCTTATTGCTCGGTATCACATCTCTGCATCATCTAATCGTGGTGAACAATGTAAGGAAAAAAATTTGTCCTTGATGAAGCTGTTGGAAGGATTATTCCGCTCCCAGATAATACTATGGAGTGTTCGAATTAATCGGAATTTTGGAGAGGATGGGGGTGTGATCGGAATGAGGATGGTCGCCGTAAAAACAGCGGAAGGAAGGCCTGCTTGTACATGAGCCCGGATGACACCATCAAATCGGAAAATTATGTGATAAATGGGGATTGAGTGGTGTCATTAAAAATTTCTGAAAACTTGAAATGCTGGGAGGTGATGTATTAAGCTAAAGATGGGGGGATATAGAAGGTTGGATAAAGTGTGAGGCGGTAAAATCATGCCCGTAGATCAAATTTCGAAATTACTATGATGACCTTCATTCGCGTCGGCGATAGCACAGATCACGACGGCAAGGTCGAAACTGGGGACTGCCGGGAATTTCATGTTTAAGGCATAACATGCTCCCAAGGAGAATGTATGCCTCCAAACCGAAAGCCCCGCTGGCAGAGCTGCCGGCAATTCCAGCCGAGCTGCTTGAACAGTTCGGCGACGGCCCGATGACGGCCGAAGCCATTAGTGCCGCCACGTCGGCCCTCAAGAAGGCTTTGATCGAACGAGCTCTGGGCGGCGAGATGAACCACCATCTCGGCTACCGATCGGTGCGGCCAAGCCGGCCAGCACCACCAACCAGCGCAATGGCAAAGGCGCCAAGACGGTGCTGACTGAGGACGGCCCGATTCGTATCGAAGTGCCGCGTGACCGAGACGGCAGCTTTCAGCCGCTGCTGATTCCCAAACACGAGCGACGCTTCACAGGCTTCGACGACAAGATCGTCGCCATGCACGCCCGAGGCATGACCGTACGCGAGATCCAGGCCTTCCTGCTGGACCAATACGCCACCGAGGTTTCGCCCGACTTCATCAGTTCCATGACCGATGAAGTGATGGCCGAAGTCACCGCCTGGCAGGCCAGACCGCTCGAACCGATGTACCCAGTCGTGTTCTTAGATGCGTTGCGGGTCAAGATCCGTGAGGGTGCCGTGGTGCGCAGCAAGGCTGTCTATCTGGCGCTGGGCATGCTGCCCGATGGCAGTCGGCACGTCCTGGGCCTGTGGATCGAGAATACCGAAGGCGCCAAGTTCTGGATGAAGGTGTTCAACGACCTCAAGACGCGCGGCGTCCACGACATCCTGATCGCCGTTACCGATGGCCTCAAAGGTATGCCCGAAGCCTTGGCAGCCGTGTTTTCGGCCACCCCGCTGCAAACCTGTATCGTCCATCTGATTCGCAACAGTCTCGCTTATGCCAGCTGTAAGGACCGCAAGGCACTGGCCACTGCAATCCGCCCGATCTACACGGCACCGAGCGCCGAAGCCGCGCAGGCAGAGCTCGATGCGTTTGCCGAAGGGCCTTGGGGCCAGCGGTTCACGACGGTCAGTACTGCATGGCGTAACGCCTGGGATCGCGTGATTCCGTTCTTTGCGTTCCCGCCGGACGTACGCAAGGTGATTTACACCACAAACGCGATTGAAAATATCAACTCGCAATTGCGCAAGATCATCAAGACCCGAAGCACTTCTCGACCGACGATGCGGCGGCTAAACTCCTCTGGCTGGCGCTCCGCAATATCACTGCCGACTGGGGATGTGCAGTCAAGGATTGGACGGCGGCCATGAACCAATGCGCTACCCTCTATCAGGATCGAGTCGTTCGGCCTGCCGTGTGATTACTCAACCCGCCTTGAACACGGAAATCCTGACACCCCCGCGGCAGTGAATATGTAGATGCCCGGGCGATTCTCACTTCCGAGGCTTACCACTTTCTGATTTGGTATGGCTGCCGACTTTCGCTTTCTCGGCCTCAACTAGATCGATCGCCTGCAGCGACCCCGCCTTCGCGCGCAGTTCGAACTTCTGAATCTTGCCGGTCGAAGTCTTCGGCAACTCCCCGAAACGCACGGCCTTCGGCAGCTTGAAGCCAGCCAGGAACTGGCGGCAGTGCGCGATCAATTCGTCTTCGGTCGCATGCGCGCCTTCCTTCAATTCGACGAACGCGCACGGCACTTCGCCCCATTTCGGATCGGGCATCGCGACCACGGCCACGATCCCCACGGCCGGGTGGCGGTACAGCGTGTCCTCGATCTCGATGCTCGAGATGTTCTCGCCGCCCGAGATGATGATGTCCTTGCTGCGGTCCTTGATGCGGATATAGCCGTCCGGCGCCGTGACGCCGAGATCGCCGGTGTGGAACCAGCCGCCGCGGAACGCGATCTCGGTCGCGCGCGGATTCTTCAGATAGCCCTTCATGCAGATGTTGCCGCGGAACATGATCTCGCCCATCGTCTCGCCGTCGTGCGGCACGGGTTCGAGCGTGCTCGGGTCGCATACCGCGACCGCCGTTTCGAGGTGATAGCGCACGCCCTGGCGCGCGTTCAGCGCCGCGCGCCGGCCCTCGTCGAGCGCATCCCAATCCGTTTGCTTCGCGCAGACCGCGGCCGGCCCGTACACCTCGGTCAGGCCGTAGACGTGCGTGAGATCGAAGCCGATCTCGGCCATCTTGGCGATCACGGCCGGCGACGGCGCCGCGCCCGCCACGAGCGTGCGGACCTGGTGCGAGATGCCTGCGCGCCATGCCTCGGGCGCGTTCGCGAGCGCGCTTTGCACGATCGGCGCGCCGCAGTAGTGCGTGACGCCCTCGGTGCGGATCAGATCGAACACGCGCTGCGGGTCGAACTTGCGCAGACACACGTTGACGCCCGCGCGCGCGGCCACGGTCCACGCGAAGCACCAGCCGTTGCAGTGGAACAGCGGCAGCGTCCACAGGTACACCGGATGCTTCGGCATGTCCCATTCGAGGATGTTGCTGATCGCGTTCAGATGGGCGCCGCGATGGTGATAGACGACGCCCTTCGGATCGCCCGTGGTGCCCGACGTGTAGTTGAGCGCGATCGCGTCCCATTCGTCGGCGGGGTGTTCCCATGCGAATGCCGGGTCGCCGGTTTGCAGGAGCGCTTCGTAATCGACGGCGCGCGGGAATTGCTCGGGATCGGCCGGGCGGATGTCGCTGACGCTGATGATGCGGATGTCGGGCAGTTCGGCCGCGACGCGTTGCGCGAACGCGCCGAATTCGGTATCGACGATCAGCGCTTTCGCTTCGCCGTGGCGCAGCATGAACAGCAGTGCATCGGCTTCGAGGCGCGTGTTGAGCGTGTTGAGCACGGTGCCGAGCATGGGCACGCCGAAATGCGCCTCGACCATTTCGGGCGTGTTGTGGAGCAGCACGGCGACCGTGTCGCCGCGTGCCAGACCACTGTGTTGCAGCGCGCTCGCAAGACGCCGGGCGCGGGCATAGGTTTCGCGCCAGGTGCGGCGCAGATCGCCGTAGACGACTGCCGGGCGGTCGCCATAAACCTCCGCGGCACGCGCGATGAAATCCACGGGCGTGAGCGCGACGTAATTGGCGGCGCGGCGTTCGAGCCCTTCGTCGTACATATCGTGTGCCATGGCTCGCTGTCTCCGGATATTGTCCCGGCAGTGTACGAGGGCCGCGCGGGCGCGGCAATGCGGGGGAATACGGCACTGCGCGGCACTGCGGCCGCCCGCAGAGGCTGCTGCGGGGGCTTGATACTTGCGACGAATCGGGATTAGGCTGCGGGTTCTTACCCCCTTATCCATCCTTTCTCGCACAACGGGGCCCTATGGATCAGTGTTCGGCAAACAGTCGTTCGGTATCGAAACGTCGTCTAACGCTTGCGAATCTGAGGCGCATCTGGGTCGGTGCCGATGGGCTGCGCGCGGGGTGGGCGACGCTGCTGTTCTGGATCATCGTCGCGGCGTTGATGGCCGGTGCGATATTCGCGCTGCATCGAGTGTTTCCGCATGGCCATGCGTCTGAGGGCGTGACGGTAAGCCGGGCGGTGCTCTTCGAATGCGTGATGATCGCGGCCGGTCTGGCTGCGACCAAGATCATGAGCATGATCGACCGGCGCTCTTGGCTCGATTACGGATTGCGTGATCCACGCGGTTTGGTCTTTTTCGTCCAAGGCGCGGGCGTCGGTATCGTTGCAATGTCGGTATTGATCGCGACGCTGTCGGGCTTGCATGCCATCCATGTCGAACGATCGACGGCTTCCGTCGGTTACTTGGCGGAAGCCGGGTTCGCCTGGGGCGTGGTCTTTCTTTTCGTGGGCATCAGCGAAGAAGTGATCTTCCGGGGCTACGCGTTTTTCCGTTTGTCGCGCGGCATCCGGCCGTGGCTCGCCGCGTTGATCAATGCGGTCGTATTCGCGGCGGCGCATGGCGGTAATGCGGGCGAAACGGTGGTTGGCTTGATTTCGGTGGTCGGCGCGGGGCTGTTGCTGTGCTTGATCGTGTGGCGCACCCAATCTCTGTGGTGGGCCATCGGTTTTCATGCGGCGTGGGATTGGACGCAGTCGTTCGTGTTCGGCGTGGCCGATAGCGGCGCTACGAGCGCGGGGCATTGGCTGAGCAGTCAGACGAGCGGGCCTGCGTGGCTTACGGGCGGAACGGTGGGGCCCGAGGGGAGTGTGTTGATGCTGCCGCTCTTGGTTGTGGTGGCGCTGGGCGCCATACGATTTTTGCCGAAACGGTAGAGGGCGGCTGCGGACGACGCGCTATTGTTCCGATCGCGCACCTAAAATTTCATCGTCCAATGTGGCCGGGGAGCAAGCGCCATATGCGAGTTGTATCGGAAGTCGAGAGTTGACTTCCTAGACCAGCCGTACCAGATCTCCCGCGACCACAGCCATGCCGCCAAGGAGAATCGCCATACCGAATCCCATGCGGGCCATCTCGCGTGGCTTTCTGCCCGACATGAAATTGGCCGGCAAGCTTGCGTTTCTGCTCGACATGATCAGATCCTTAAACGTGATTCATGAAAGGATATTGCCGCGTTTCCCCCCAAAAGGACATTCGAAAATTTAAATCGCTTCAATAAGTTTTTGTTAAGCCGCACAAACGTTCATGCTTGGCACGCACGTGACCGAAGCGGGTGTTGAACGTCTTGACGGCATGCTCGCTGCGGTCAGGGCCTGACGCTCGCGTCGATCTCGGCGGCACGCGCCAGCGCTTGCGTGTCGATATACTCCCTGATGTTCGTCAGCTTGCCGTCTCGAACGGTAATGGCGAAGACCCAATTGTCCTCGAACGTCTTATTCGTGGCTTTGACTTTCCCCTCGGCGAAGCCGACGACCAGCACCCGGTCTCCTTGCGCTACGTATTCCGGGGGGATCGAGGAAGAAATTTCCATTTCGGAAGCCTTCTGAAGCAAAGCCGCCAATTCCGAGTGCCCGCGGTGCGTGCCGGCCAGCGGCCAGTCCGTTCCCGGAATGATCCACTCGATATCTTCTGCAGACAACGCCAGCAGCCCTTGCTTATCGCCGCGGCCCATTGCTGCGAAAAAGTCCTTCACAGTCTGGACATTCTCTTCGATGCTCATCGAATCTCTCCATTTCCGTTACAGCGGATCGCGGGATGCCCGCGATCGCGATTCATCAGTCGAACTTGATCAAGTCCTTGAAGATCAGCGGACCCCAGCTATTCCCGCGCGCCTGCACCAGCAGTCCGCCTTCCGAAAGGCCGCCGAGTTTGATCGGCGAGAAACCGAGATTGTTCGCCAGCGCGCCAATCTCCTCTGCAGCGCCGTCATCGTCGCTCGTTAGAAACACGACTCTCCTGCCGCCATGTACGGCCGGATCTTCGCCAAGCACGGCAGCGCCCAAATGATTGAAGCCCCTGACCAGTTTTGCGCCGGCGAAGGCCTGCTCGACGACCTGGGAAGAAGGCTGTTCTCCCAGTTCCTCGGGCGGCACGCCGTAGGCGTTGGTTACATCGACGATGGTCTTGCCGTCCCAACTGGGCAGCGCCTTCGCGACATCCGGGTAGGACTCGAAACGGACCGCCAGAAAGATGACGTCCGCCTTGACGGCTTCCGCCAGTTTTTTGGGAATGATCGTGGGTCCGATCGCGGCCGCGGCGGATGCGAAGCTTTCGGGGTCGCGCGTGGTTGCAACGGATACTTCGATGCCGTTTCGGGCAAATGCCTTGGCCAGGGCCTGCCCGATCTTGCCGAAGCCGATAATTGCGTAGCTCATATATTTCCCTTCGATTGGCCGAGCCTTACGGCGCTCCGAATAACCGCACGGAGCGCCGTAGAGCGCAGCGTTAGATTTGCGCCAGGCCGCCGTCGACGGCTACCTCGCTGCCGGTCATGAAACTGCTGTCCGACGACGCGAGGAAGGCAGCCGCCGCCGCGATCTCCGAGGGATCGGCCATGCGCTGCAGCGGAGTCAACGCGCCGTAGGCCTTCTGGCCTTCCTCGCCCAGCGCTTCCTTCGCGAGTTCGGTCGCGGTCGCGCCGGGCGACAGCACGTTGACGCGCAGACCGGTGCCCTTCAGGTCCTCCGCCCAGGTGCGCGCGAGGTTGCGCACGGCAGCCTTGCTTGCGCTGTAGGCCGTGAATCCAGGCGCGCCCGTCGTGCCGGCGCTCGAACCGGTCAGGATGATCGAACCGCCCGGACCCATCAGCGGGAGCGCCTTCTGCACCGTGAAGATCGTCCCCTTCACGTTGGTGTCGAAGGTTTCGTCAACCTGCTCGACGGTGATCTTGCCGAGCGGAAGCGGGCTTCCCGTCCCGGCGTTGGCGAAGACGATGTCGAGGGTTCCGCGCTCGGCCTTCACCGCCGCGTAGAGCCGGTCGAGGTCGGCCAGATCGGAGACCGAGCCCTTCACCGCACGGGCGTTGGGCCCGAGCTCGGCCACGGCGGCGTCGAGCGCCTCCTGCCGGCGGCCGAAGAGGTAAACGAACGCGCCTTCCTCGATGAAGCGCTTGGCTGCGGCGCGGCCGATGCCGGTAGCGCCGCCGGTAATCACAGCGGTCTTTCCATTCAGTCTGGTCATGTCGTGCATCCTTCCTTGAAGTTGTACGGAAGCAGGGAACTGCTTACTTGAGACAAGCATGCACTTCTGATAACCTACTTACAAGTATGCACCTTTTGGTAACTACTAAAATGACCGACTGCTCTCAAAATTGCGGTGGCCGCTATTCCTACGGGCTCGCTGCCACGCTCAGCATCATCTCCGGCAAGTGGAAGCCGCTGATCCTGTACTTCCTGCTCGACGGCCCGAAGCGCTACGGCGAGCTCAAGCGCAACGTCCATGGCGTCAGCGCCAAGGTGCTGATTCAGCAACTGAAAGAGCTGGAGGCCGACCGCGTGCTGGTGAGAACCGACTACAAGGAGGTGCCCCCGCGCGTGGACTATGCGCTGACCCCGCTCGGCCGCAGCCTGGCCGACAAGATCGTCCCGCTGTGCACCTGGGGAACAGAGAACATGGCGGAAATGGTGGACATTCTCGCCAAGCGCGACGCCTTGTCGTGACAAGATGTTGAAGAACCGCTGAGTCGAACGGTCCTCCGGATTCGCGGCGGGGCAGCCAGGTCAAATTCCTCCGATCGACCGTCGGCATGTGCGGTTCGCGCGCTCCGGCTCATGTCTTGCGTGGGCGATCGCATGGCCGACTCCAGGTTGTCGACTCGAGCGCCTCGGGCGAGACCGCGGCAAGAGGTATGGACGCAGGCTGCGCGTACGCCGAGACAAAGTCGGTACGCTTCCGTACTGGAAGGTATAAGCAAAGGGGTATGGGAGAGATGCGCGAGCCGTATCCGAATGCCCTCAAGTCCCCGGCTTGGCAATCGCCCGCCATAACATCTCGAACAATGCCTGTGACCGCTCTGCGTTCGACTGCTTGATGCGGCGAATCTGGTGCATCTGCACGAACCGAAACACCACGCCGTAAATAAAGTCGAGAATCGCGACCTTATCCACTTCGGTCGTCAGCACGCCATTCGCCTGCCCCTCGGCGATCAGGTCGAGCACCACGCGCGTGACCTCGGGCTGCTTGAACGAAATATCGTTGACCCAGCTCTGGAAATGCACCGTCTCCATGAAGAGCCGGATGAACTGGTCGTGCCGCTCGAAGAAATCGAGAATCAGCCAGAAGACCTTGCGCAGCTTGTCCTTGTAGCCCGCGATCCCCTGCAGGTGATCGATCATGCGATTGGCGAGATGCTTGAGAATCCGCGCGGAGCACGCGATCCACAGATTCTCCATGCTGCCGTAATAGCGGTAGAGCGTTTGCAGCGAGCAATGCGCCTCGGCCGCCACTTCCATGAACGTGATCTCGCTCGTCGGCTTGCTGCCGGCCAGCCGCATGGTGGCCTCCTCGATACGCGTTTCCACGCTCGGGCGGCGCTTCGTCAAGGGTTCGTTCATGGTTCGATCAATCAAATGTGTATAGAAATTACATTTTATGCGGCGCTTGGTAAATACCCCTATCTCGCATAATTGACTTAGCTTTTGCAGGAATTATAGGATGACATCGACGGCTGTAACTCTCTGGAATTCAGTAAAAGTGTAAAAAAAATACACATAGAGAGGAGCGGCGCACCAAGTTATCCGGCCGCGCGCACCGGCGCCGGCCCGACGGATTTTCTCGGAGATGTCTCGATGATTCCTCGCACCCTGTTTCAGCCCGAACACGAAGAGTTCCGGCGCCAGTTCCGGCGCTTCCTCGACGAAGAAGTCACGCCGAACCGCGAGCGCTGGGAAGAGCAGCAGCACGTGGACCGCAAGGTCTGGAACCGCGCGGGCGAACTCGGTTTCCTGTGCACGGCGATCCCCGAGGAATACGGCGGCGGAGGCGGCGACCGTCTCTACTCGACGATCCTGATCGAAGAGGCGGCGCTCGCCGCCGACAGCAGCCTCGGTTTCGCGCTGCATTCGGACATCGTCGCGCCGTACATCCTGAACTTCGGCACCGAAGACCAGAAGCGCTACTGGCTGCCGCGTCTCGCGAGCGGCGAGACGGTCGGCGCGATCGCGATGACCGAGCCCGGTACGGGTTCGGACCTGCAAGCGGTCAAGACCACGGCCATCGTGGACGGCGACGATTACGTGATCAACGGCAGCAAGATCTTCATCACGAACGGCTATCTGTGCGATCTCGTGATCCTGGTCGCCAAAACCGGCGAGACGAGCGGCGGCGCGCAGAACATCTCGCTGATCCTCGTCGAGGCGGACCGCGCGGGCTTCACGAAGGGCAAGCCGCTCAAGAAGATCGGCATGAAGGGGCAGGACACCTGCGAGCTGTTCTTCCAGGACGTGCGCGTGCCGCGCTCGAACCTGCTCGGCGAGGTCGAAGGGCAGGGCTTCTTCATGCTGATGAAGGAGCTGGCCTGGGAACGCATGATCATCGCGATCCTGTCGCAAGCCGCGGCCGAGTTGAGCTGGAATCTGGCCAAGGAATACACGGATCAGCGCAAGGTGTTCGGCAAGCCCGTCGCCGCGTTCCAGAACACGCGTTTCAGCCTCGCCGAAATGCGTGCCGAGATCGCGATCGGCCGCGTGTTCGTCGACCGCTGCGTCGAACTCGTGCTCAAGAACGAACTCGGCCCCGACGCAGCCGCGGCCGCCAAGCTGTGGGTGACCGAAATGCAGGCGAAGGTGACCGATCAATGCCTGCAGCTGCACGGCGGGTACGGCTTCATGCTCGAGTATCCGATCGCACGCATCTACGCGGACACGCGTGCGCAGCGCATCTACGGCGGCACCAACGAGATCATGCGCGAACTGATCGCGCGCTTCATGTAAGGCTCAACCCTTTTCCGGACCGATCATGTCAGACGCATTCATCTACGACGCCGTGCGCACGCCGCGCGGCAAGGGCAAGAAGGACGGCAGCCTGCATCAGATGCCGCCGATCCAGCTGCTCAAGAATCTCTACGACGCATTGCAGTCGCGCAATCGGCTCGATACGAGCCGCGTCGACGACGTAGTGCTCGGCATCGTCACGCCGGTCGGCGAGCAGGGCTCCGATCTCGCGCGCGTGTCGGCGCTGTATGCCGGGTGGAACGAGAAGGTCGCGGGCGTCACGCAGAACCGCTTTTGCGCGTCGGGCCTCGAATCGGTGAACCTGGCCGCGATGAAGGTCATGTCGGGACAAGAAGACATGGTCGTGGCGGGCGGCGTGGAAAGCATGTCGCGCTGGGCCATGGGCACGGACGGCGGCGCGTGGTACATGGACCCGCGCGTCAACGACACGCTGCAGTTCATCCCGCAAGGCATCGGCGCCGACGTGATCGCGACGCAGATGGGCTATAGCCGCGCGGACGTCGATGCGTTCGCGCTGCGCTCGCATCAACGCGCCGCGGCCGCGCGCGCCGAGGGCCGCTTCGCGCGTTCGATCGTGCCGGTGCGCGACGTCAACGGCATCGTCGTGCTCGATCACGACGAAACGATCCGCCCCGACGCGTCGCTCGACAAGCTCGGCACGCTCGCGCCGTCGTTCGAGATGATGGGCAGGATGGGCTTCGACGCCACGGCGCTGCGCAAGTACAGCGATCTCGAAGACGTCATCCACGTCCACCATGCCGGCAACTCGTCGGGCATCGTGGACGGCGCCGCGCTGATGTTGATCGGCAGCCGCGAGGCGGGTGCCGCGCAGCACCTGAAACCGCGCGCGCGCATCCGTGCCGCGTCGGTGATCGGCTCCGATCCGACCATCATGCTCACGGGCACCACGCCCGCGTCGCTGAAGGCGCTGCGCAAAGCGGGCATGAACGCGGCCGACATCGATCTGTTCGAGATCAACGAGGCATTCGCGGCCGTGCCGATGCGCACCGCGCACGAGCTCGGCATCGATCTCGACCGCGTCAACGTCAACGGCGGCGCGATCGCGATGGGCCATCCGCTCGGCGCGACGGGCTGCATGCTGCTCGGCACCGTGCTCGACGAACTCGAACGCACGGACAAATCCACCGCGCTCGTCACGCTCTGCGTCGGCGCGGGCATGGGCATCGCCACCATCATCGAACGAGTCTGATCCATGAGCACGCAAGCCATTCAAACCGAGTTGGACCAGGACGGCATCCTGACCGTCACGATCGACATGCCCGGGCGCAGCATGAACGTGCTCAACGACGAACTGTTCGATGCATTCGAGGCTGCGGTTACGCGCATCGAAACCGACGCCGCCGTGAAAGGCGCGATCGTCACGTCGGGCAAGAAGGATTTCGTGGCCGGCGCCGATATCGACAAGGTCTATGCGATCCAAGACCCCAAGGAGGCGATGGAACTCGCCGACGCGTTCAAGGCGCAGCTACGCCGCTTGGAGAAGAGCACCAAACCGGTCGTGGCCGCGCTGAACGGCACGGCGCTCGGCGGCGGTCTCGAACTCGCGCTTGCCTGCAACCGGCGCATCGCCGTCAGCGATCCGAAGGTGCAGATCGGCCTGCCCGAAGTCAAGCTCGGCCTGCTGCCGGGCGGCGGCGGCACGCAGCGCGTGCCGCGCCTGATCGGCATTCAGAACGCATTGCCGCTGCTGCTCGAAGGCACGGCGCTGCGTCCGGAGAAGGCGCTGAGCGTGGGCCTCGTCGACGAGCTCGCGACGGACCGCGCGGACCTGCTCGCCAAGGCCAAGGCCTGGGCGCTCGCGAATCCGAGCGTGCAGCAGCCGTGGGACCAGAAGGGCTTCAAGATCCCGGGCGGCGATTCCAAGCATCCGTCGGTGGTACAGGTGTTCTCGATCGCGCCGTCGATGGCCAATGCGAAGACGCAGGGCGTGTATCCGGCCGCGGCCGACATCCTGTCGTGCGTGTACGAAGGCGGCCTGCTCGACATCGACAACGCGCTCGAAGTCGAGAGCCGCTACTTCGCGCACGCGGCCACGTCGCAAGTGTGCAAGAACATGATCAACACGTTCTGGTATCAGCTGAACGCGTTGAAGAAGGGCGCGTCGCGTCCCGCGGGCGTGCCGCAGCGCAAGGTCGAGAAGCTCGGCGTGCTCGGCGCGGGCATGATGGGCGCGGGCATCGCGTACGTCGCGGCCAAGGCCGGCATCGACGTCGTGCTCAAGGACGTCTCGCTCGAAGCGGCCGAGAAGGGCAAGCACTATTCGGCGCAGATTCTCGACAAGGCCATCGCCAAGAAGCGCAGCACGCCCGAGAAGAAGGAAGCGTTGCTCGCGCGTATTCATGCGACCGACAACGCGGCCGATCTGGCCGGCTGCGATCTCGTGATCGAGGCCGTGTTCGAGAACCGCGAACTCAAGGCGCGCGTCACGCAGGAGGCCGAGGCGAAGATGGACGCGCACGGCGTGTACGCGTCGAACACCTCGACGCTGCCGATCTCTGGCTTGGCCCTGGCGTCGGTGCGCCCCGCGCAGTTCGTCGGCATCCACTTCTTCTCGCCCGTCGACAAGATGCCGCTCGTCGAGATCATCCGCGGCGAGCAGACGGCGCCCGAGACGATCGCGCGCGCGTTCGATTTCGTGCTGCAGATCGGCAAGACGCCGATCGTCGTCAACGACGGGCGCGGCTTCTACACCTCGCGCGTGTTCTCGCGCTACATACTCGAAGGCGCGCGTCTCGTGGCCGAGGGGCAGAACGTGCGCCGCATCGACATGGCCGGCCTCAAGGCCGGCATGCCCGTGGGTCCGCTCACGGTGCTCGACGAGGTGAGCCTGACGCTGCCGCTGATGATCATGAAGCAGACCCAGGCCGATCTCGGCGCGGCGTACCGGCCGAACGGCGCGGAGGAGATGCTGCAGAAGCTCGTCGATCTCGGCCGCACGGGCAAGAAGGACGGCCGCGGCCTGTACGACTATGCGGACAAGACCAAGCGCGTGTGGCCGGAACTCGCGCAGCACTTTCCGGCGCAGGCGCCGCTCGACGAGCGCGACGTGATCGACCGTCTCGTGTTCGCGCAAGTGCTCGAAGCCGTCGACGCGTTCGAAGCGGGTATCGTCACGAACGTCGCCGACGCCAACATCGGCAGCGTGTTCGCGCTCGGCTTCTGCCCGCAGACGGGCGGCGTGCTGCAGTTCGTCAATGCGTACGGCCCGCGCGCGTTCGTGCAGCGCGCGCAGGAACTGGCCGCGAAATACGGCGAACGCTTCGCGCCGAGCGCGAAATTGATCGACATGGCGGAAAATGGCAAGCGCTTCGGCGACTGAGTAAGTGATCGGTCGGTCGAGCCGGCACGGGCCGTGCGTCCGTGCCGCGATTCTCCTACCGCATTTTTTATCGCATCAATTGGAATCACCATGTCCGTAATCGATACGCTGCTGCAACTCCCGACCGTTTATCGCGGCGGTCCCGACGTCGACAAGACCCTGCAATTCGACATCTCTCGCCCCGTCTACGCGACGATCAAGGACGGCGTCTGCACCGTTACCGAGGGCCAGGCGGCGGCGCCGAACATCACGCTGCGCCTGTCCGACGACGATCTGGTCCAACTGCTGACCGGCAAGCTCGACGGCATGACGGCCGTGATGACGGGCAAGCTGAAACTGTCCGGCGACATGCTGCTCGCGACGCAGATTCCGCGCTGGTTCGACCGCTCCGCGCTGGTCTGACGCAAGGGCGAAGCCATCATGCAAGCCTCGGCGGTCAACCCCCTGCTGCGCGGCGTGCGCGTGCTCGATCTGTCGCGCCTGCTGCCGGGGCCATTTTGCTCGTTGTATCTGGCGCAGCTGGGCGCCGAGGTCATCAAGGTCGAGGAACCGGACGGCGACTACGCGCGAGCCGCGAGCGACTTGTTCGAGCAGGTCAACCGCGGCAAGCGTTCGGTCACGCTCGACCTCAAGCGCGCCGAGGACGTCGAACGCCTGAAGGCGCTCGTGGCCGATGCGGACGTGCTGCTCGAATCGTTCCGGCCCGGCGTGATGGACCGGCTCGGCTGCGGCTACGACGTGCTCAAGCAGATCAATCCGCGCCTCGTCTATGCGGCGTTGACGGGGTATGGCCAGACGGGCCCGTACCGCGATTGGGGCGGCCACGACATGAACTATCTGGCGATCTCGGGCGCGCTCGATCAAAGCGGTCCGCTCGGCGGCGCGCCGTGCATGTCGAACGTGCAGATCGCCGATCTCGCGGGCGGCTCGCTGACCTGCGCGATCGGCATCCTGGCCGCGCTGATCGGCGCGCGCGCGTCGGGTGTCGGCTCGTTCGTCGACGTGAGCATGACCGACGGCACGGCCGCGTTGCAGGTGATGGCGCTCGCGTCGCTGCGGCGCATGGGCGAAACCATGCCGCGCGGGCGCGACGTCTTCACGGGCGCGCTGCCCAATTATTCGATTTACCGCTGCCGCGACGGCCGCTACCTCGCGGTCGGCGCGCTCGAGCCGAAATTTCTGAAAGCGTTGCTGACGGGGCTCGCGCCCGCGCTGCCGGAGTGGATCAATCGCGCGCTCGCGCGCAAGTTCGCGAAGCCGCCGCGCGCGCCCGATTCCGGCGCGAACGCAGATGTGCCGGACGCCGCCACGTCAGGCGCGGATGGGCGGGGCGCCGCTGCCCAAGCCGCCGTCCAAGCCAAACTGCAGCCGTTCGGTAAAAAAATGGAAGACCCGCGCTACGCGCGCCGCGCGCTGCGGCCGCTGCGCTGGCTGCTCACGCTGCTGTTCCGCACGCGCCCGCGCGATGCGTGGTGCGCGCTGCTCAAGGATGCCGACGCGTGCGCAACGCCCGTGTTGTCGCTCGAAGAAGCGCTGCGCAACGAGCAGCTGCTCGCGCGCGGCATGGTCGGCGAGATCGGCGGCAAGCCCGTCTTCAACTTTCCGATCCGCTTCGACAATGCAGAGGCGGCCGACGGCCCGAGCCCCGCGCTCGGCGCCGACAATGCGCGCGTGCTCGCGCCGCTCGGCGCGCAGCCGCACGC